>JAPLBW010000032.1 GCA_026392555.1 Actinomycetota bacterium | reverse complement strand
GACGCCTTACACACCAGATCATGACAACGAAACTAAAGACATAAATCGCATTTAGCAGCGAGAAAACGAACCACCACTGTGGTCTCGCTAGCCCCTGTGAGTGGCCCCAAAGAAAATAGATTGATTCGGACTGACCCAGGGTAGTAACCAACGCCAAGAGGATCGCGATACGCGTGGTCACCGAAATTCTCCGGGCCACACCCTTGATGACATCAATCATGGCTATCACTGCACGTGCAGCGCAGCTACATCTGCATCGACCATGATCGTGGCTAGCTCAGGCGTTAGTACTTTGGCTTTCCAGCCAAGGACGCTCTCTGCCTTCGACGAATCTCCGATGAGGGCATCAACCTCGGTGGGGCGCTCGTACCGCTCGTCGTACTTCACATACTTCTTCCAGTCCAACCCCACGTGCTCAAAGGAGAACTGCACGAAGTCGCGGACTGAATACGCCGTTCCAGTGGCCACTACGAAGTCATCGGGCTCATCGGCCTGCAACATCAACCACATCGCCTCGACATATTCCTTAGCAAAACCCCAGTCGCGCACAGCGTCGAGGTTTCCCAGGTACACCTCGCTTTGCTTGCCCGCAGCAATCGCGGCCACCGCTCGAGTGATCTTGCGCGTGACGAAGGTTTCACCACGACGAGGTGATTCGTGGTTAAACAAGATGCCGTTGACGGCGAAAAGGTCGTAGGCCTCGCGGTAGTTGCGCGTCATCCAGTACGAATACAACTTCGCTGCGCCATAGGGCGAGCGGGGATAGAAGGCAGTCAACTCATTTTGTGGCGGTGGGGTGGCGCCAAACATCTCGCTGCTCGATGCTTGATAAAAACGAGCAGGAACCCCGGTAATCCGCAGTGCTTCAAGCAAACGCGTTGTACCCAATCCGGTGGTGTCTCCGGTGTATTCGGGTTCATCAAAGGAAACGCGCACGTGAGATTGCGCAGCGAGGTTATACACCTCTGCTGGCTGAATCCGGGCCATCAACGTGGTCAGTCGTGAACCATCGGTGAGGTCCGAGTAGTGCAGGTGCAACCGGCCACCCTCATGCGGGTCGGTGTACAAGTGATCGATGCGCTGGGTATTAAAGGTCGATGCGCGGCGAATCAGGCCGTGCACTTCGTAGCCCTTGCCCAGCAACAACTCTGCGAGATACGAGCCGTCCTGACCGGTGATCCCGGTAATCAAGGCAACTTTCGACACGACACATCTCCCTCACCTGACAGCTCTGACCCCACAGCCTAGGCAGTTGCTCCCGCTCCTGTCTGCTGCCTCCGCCCTTATGCCTTCCGAGCCGTGAGCAAGCGGGCATAAGATCGGCGGACAAACAACAGCCATCGGAGCCTCATGGACTTGCTCAAGCCCAGCGATCGCATCTACGTGGCAGGCCATCAAGGCCTGGTGGGTAGCGCTATCTGGCGCGCACTGCAAACAGGTGGCTACTCCAACCTCATCGGTGAAGCATCGAGTGCGCTTGATTTGCGCGACCATGAAGCCACCGAGGACTACATCGTCGCTCACAAGCCCGATGTCATTGTTTTGGCCGCTGCCAAAGTCGGTGGCATCGCAGCTAACAGTTCGCACCCCGTCGACTTCATTAGCGACAACCTGCGCATCCAAACCAGTGTGCTTGATGCTGCGCTTAAACATCGCATCCAGCGAGTCTTGATCTTGGGTTCGTCGTGCATCTATCCCAAGCTCTCGCCGCAGCCGATTAGCGAAGATGCATTGCTTACTGGTCCGCTTGAGCCGACAAACCAGGCGTACGCGCTGGCCAAGATTGCTGGCATCGTTCAAGTGCAATCCACCCGCACTCAATACGGCTTACCGTGGATTAGCGCAATGCCCACCAACTTGTACGGACCGGGCGACAACTTTGACCCCGTCGGATCACACGTGCTCCCTGGTTTGCTGCGGCGATTCCACGAGGCGGCCCAAAGTGGTGCGCCTGAGGTGGTGGCGTGGGGAACGGGTAGCCCACGACGCGAATACCTGCACGTTGATGATCTAGCCGCAGCGTGTGTTCACTTGCTGAAAACTTATGACGACGCAGTCCCGCTCAATGTGGGAACTGGCGAGGATATTTCCATCAAGGAACTGGCCGAAATGATTGCCCAGATCACTGGCTTCAAGGGTCAGTTGTCGTGGGACACCACCAAGCCTGATGGCACCGCGCAAAAGCTGCTTGATGTCTCACGCATCAACGCAACGGGCTGGAAGGCCAAGATCGATGTGCCCACCGGCTTGCGATCGACCTATCAGTGGTACCTCGACAACATCGCCACCGCACGCAACTAAGGCTGAACGAGTATTTCCTGCGACGCGCTTACGCCGTTCACTTGGAAAACCGCGTCCACATCAACAGCACGCTTGACCACGGCAAGAGCAATCGGACCTAACTCGAAGTGGTGGGTGGCGCTTCCAACAAAACCGATGACTTTGTCATTGAGCATCACTTCATTGCCATGCTGAGGCAAGTGCGCTTGGGTTGATCCATCAAGATGCAACATCACCAAGCGACGTGGTGGCTTTCCTAGGTTGTGCACTCGCGCAACGGTTTCTTGTCCGCGATAACACCCCTTGTTCAAGTGAACCGCGGTTTCAATCCAGCCGACCTCGTGCGCGATCGTCTTGTGATCGGTCTCGAGGCCAACTCGTGGTTCACCCGCGGCAATGCGCAACGCCTCAAAAGCCCAGATGCCAGCCGGTGCACCCCACGTCTGGGCTAGCTCGTTGAGCTTGGCTCGCGCCACGAGTGCATACGAACCACGATCCGTGTCTACGACGACTGCGTCAGCAACATCCACCCGGCCGGGAAACCACACGACCGCCCACTCCTGCGTCACATCTGCCACCGCAACGTCGAGCATGAACCGCATCGAGTCCAAGAACGCCAACAAATCCGCGCGACGATCACCTTCGGTGATGATCCACGTGGTGGCTCCATCGTCTACCAACCAGAAGTGATGTTCCACATGACCATGTGGCGACAACACCAATCCTTGTCGTGCTTGTCCTGGTTCTAAGTTTTCGACGTGTTGACTAATAAGCGAGTGCAACCACGAGAGTCGCTCCGAACCGGTGACGGCGAGAACCCCACGCTGAGACAGATCAACAAATCCCTCACCAGCGGATAGGCGACGTTGCTCGCCCAACGGATCGGCGTAGTGCCAGGCAACACCGACATCGTGAGGATCGAGTTCAGGATCGATCGCGACCGCATCCGGCAGATCAAGCAACGGACTACGGTAGGTACTCATCAACTCTGACACTTACTGCACAGTCCCTGGATGGCGAAGTGGTCAATGTCCACAGCAAACCCATGACTGGTCTTGAGTTCTTCGACCAAGGGATTCGCCGTGTCAACGGAAACTTCAAGGACTTCCTTGCACTTGCTACACACCAAGTGCAAATGGCGATGGTGATCAGCCAAGTGGTACGTCGGTGACCCATGGCCCAGGTGCGCATGCCGGACTAGACCAATTTCTTCCAACACTTCAAGGTTGCGATAGACCGTCGACAAGTTCAGTGACGCATCCACCGTTTGTGCGTGACGCAGAATCTCTTCGTGCGTTCCATGGCCTAGGGCGGAAACTGCATCAAAGACGGCCCGGCGCTGTGTAGTCACGCGGTAACCGTGCTCCCGCAATCGATCCTCAAGCACATCCAGGCTCATGCGCTCAGTCTCTCACCTCTCGGGCCGTAAGCCCAACTCTGGTGGACGAATTAGCCGATGCGCTTAAGGCGAGCAGAAACGTGCGACTGCAGGTTTTGCCCCCCACCGGCCATGTCGTAGGCCCACATCAAGTCGCCCTCGACTAAGCCATACAGACGCACGGCCGCGTTGTATTCCTTTGACGTCACTGTGCGCGCGACAACATCGGTTTGTATTTCAATTTGTGCGCCGTTGACCGAGCCAACATAAATCTCCACAACACCCGTGGGGTGAGCCATGGTGACTTCCACTTTGTTATCTGGCTGCGGGCGCCAAAAACCTGATTCCATGGCCAGTGGCCCAATGGGGTTTCCGTCATCATCGATTTTCCACGTCCGAGACCAGTAAGACAAGAAGGGGCGACCATCGTGAGCAAAGGTGACTTCTTGCCCAAACTGGAACGACTCAGTGTTCGGGTATCCACCCACTCCTGCGCCAGCCCAGGTGCCAATCAACCAGGCATAGGGAACAAGTTCCGTCGGAAGATCCGGCGTGAGCTCGAACATGGAAGACCCCTTCTCAACCGCTAAAGCGAACAACAAGACTTACTGATCAGAACGAACGAGTCTGACAATGAAGAAGGCCCCCGCGACAGCAAGTGCTACAAGACCGAGCACCAACACCACGCCACCCACCACACGATGAGGGTAGTGGGCGAGGACATGGAATGTCCCAAGGAGTGGAAACAAAAGCCCCAGTCGGTCCCTGAACGGGATGACTGGGGCTTTCGCAACCTCTCAGGCTTAGGCCGAGATTGCAACCTCAACTTCAGCGATCTGACCCAGACGAGCCACCACTTGGCGGTCCACCTGTGCGCCGGGAGCCAAGGTGCGCAGCGTCCACGAACCAGGCGCGGCAAAGAAGCGAAAGTGCCCGGTCGCGGAAGTAGGAACCTCAGCGGTGAACTCTCCGGTCGCATCCAGCAAGCGGACATAAGCACCACCCACTGGTTGGCCATCGCGTGAAACCTGGCCTTGGATCACTGTTTCTTTACTCATGTCGAGCCCTTCGATAGAAAGTCCACCAGCAACGGCGCCACACATCAGGCAGCGCCGCCCTCGGGGGTGCCAGCGATGTCGCCGAGTTGAACAGGCACGCCGACGAGTGCGCCGTACTCGGTCCAAGAACCGTCGTAGTTCGTCACGTTGCTCACGCCGAGCAGCTCGTGCAAAACAAACCAGGTGTGTGCTGAACGCTCACCAATGCGGCAGTAAGCAATCGTGTCCTTGGCCAAGTCAACGCCAGCGCCTTCGTACAACGCCTTCAATTCATCGTCGCTCTTGAAGGTGCCATCGTCATTGGCTGCCTTGCTCCACGGGACGCTGGCAGCGGTAGGAATGTGGCCTGCACGCTGTGACTGCTCCTGCGGAAGGTGGGCTGGGGCCAACAAGCGACCGGCGTACTCATCAGGTGAGCGCACGTCAACCAGGTTCTTCTTGCCAATCGCGCTGAGTACCTCATCACGAAATGAACGAATGCTCGTGTCCTGAGCCGAAGCCTTGTACGTGGTGGCTGTGCGGGTAGGAACCTCAGCGACCAACGCACGGGCGTCCAGTTCCCACTTCTTACGACCGCCATCAAGCAAACGCACGTCCTGGTGACCGTAGAGCTTGAAGTACCAGAAAGCGTAGGAAGCAAACCAGTTGTTGTTTCCCCCGTAGATGATCACGGTGTCGTCGTTGCTGATGCCCTTGGCGGACAAGAGCGCTTCGAACTGCTGCTGGTTGACAAAGTCACGGCGGACTGGGTCCTGAAGATCAGACTGCCAATCGATGCGCACGGCATTGCGAATGTGGTTGATCTCGTAAGCGGCGGTGTCCTCGTCAACTTCGACAAGCACAACCTTGGGGTCATCAATGTGGGCTTCAACCCAGTCAGCATCGACGAGTGAGTCAGTGCGGCTCATTTTTCTTTTTCTCCTTGTAGGGAAGGGGTAAATCCAGACCTCGGTGGTCTGGACCGGGCGGGTTAGGAACGTGCAGCAGTACTTGCAGGGATGAGTCGCTCAGTTGAACCACCCGTAATACGTCGGATGATCAGGAACATTTCACAGCCCAGGCAAAAACTAAACGCGGCGTTGAGGAATGCAGCAGCAAGTGCCATCGCGGTAGCGATGACTCCCAACGTGGTCAGTCCAGTGGCGAATCCAAGAGTGGCGACGACACCGAAAGCCAGACCCACACCTTGGGCAAAGCGCGGCGGCGCTGATGCTTCAAGTTCTGCCGGTGGAGCCAACCGAGGGCGAATGAAGTTCTTGAACACGAGGCCATAGGGAGCGGCCTGCAAGCCAACGATGGCGCCGAGAGCAAAGACCACTGTTTGGAATCCCAAGACCCACACCGACTGTGTGAGCAAGCCCAGCGCTAAAACGATGGTGGTGACCACTGCGCCGAAGCGAAGGCCGCGAGGATCTACGTACATGTGATGTCTCCTGAAAGTTAAAAACTTCGAATAGGGGAAGGGATGAACGTGCAAGATCGGGGGCGATGACGGAGAAAGCCGTCGGAGGGAGTGGACCAAACCAGGCGCTGAGCGCGGGTTCGGTGAGCTCACCGCTTTAGCAGGGTTGACACAGGCAGGTAGACACGCGGCAGAGATCGATCGCGCGACGTTTGGTGAGTAACACCTGTCCTGACATGCCTCTAAGGGTAAGCACTATCCGATTGAATTACTACACCGGTCTCAAGATTTTTCGCTTACCGGCCTTATTGCAATTGATTCGCACAAACTCACGCGTAAACGCGCTAAATCAGCTCGCCCAGTGCTGCGATCACGTCAGCTTTGCGGGGGGCACCTGTCGCGCGACGGATGATGTGTCCGTGTGCATTAACGACTAGCACAGTCGGGGTACGGCGGATGTCTAACCGACGAACCAGGTCCAAGTGGGACTCTGCATCAATCTCGTAATGCTCAACGCCATCAACCATGGTGGTGACTTCAGTCAAGATGCGCTTGGTCACGCGGCAGGGCTGACAAAAAGCAGATGAAAACTGCACCAACGTCGCGTGCTCGCCAAATGGCCCACCAAGGTCGGCCACGCTGATGTCGCCATGGGGACCGCTGGGTGGAGCGCTCGCATCATCGGGGTTTTCTAATTCCCCAGGTGGAGCATCATCGGGCAGCGGGACCGGGGTGCCACGCTTCACGCGCTTCATGACCCCATCAGTGCGCTTGCGGTACAGCCCAAAAGCTGTCGCAGCCACCAAAACGACCACGAGCACCAAGAACGCGCTGAACGATTGCACGTCCTCACCAAACCACAGCAGAGGCAAGTGCGAAAACTGGTCCGGCGCACAGGAACACGGTTGTTACCGAAGCTAAGACTTGAGCCTGGCTCATCGATTTTGTTGCTGCGCGTGTGGACACCACGAGCCAGGCGGTAAGCGCAGTGGCACCAACGATGGCTCCGATGCCGGCATCGAGTGCGAGGTTATAGCCATTCGCGATCAACGAACCAACAATTGCGGCAACAGTGCCGGCTACGACAACACCAGCGGCGGCAACAATGCGTTGGCCGCCTGAACGCTTTTCAACGGCCAAGAAACTCAACGCAACACCAGCGCCCAGGAGCGCACATGCCGCCACAAGCGGAGCCTTTAAGTAATCCGCACGGCTCAGCGGAATCCATACCGATCCGGCTGTCGCGAGCACGATCAATAAGACATTGATGGACATGGTCTGCACAACTTTTTCCGGCTCGCTGCGTCGACTCAATTGAGCCAATACAACGATGAATACAGCCAGGCCCAAAACGGGAGCGAGATAGGCGACACCGCCAGGGTCGTTGCCCCCCAGCTCCTTTTGGAACAACGTTCCACCCACGGAGACCAAACCGGCGATGAAAAAGATTGACGCAGACAACTCATCGACCAGCGGGAAAAGTCGTGGAATAAGCACCCACAAGAACACCAAACCCAGGGCAATGGCCAAGGCCATCGGGGCAGCACCGCCCGACCCGGCAAGGCCTAGGACGGCCGCTGCCACAAGGAAGGAAAAGGCCGCGTTCATACGCGCATCGTGCCAGCCTTTGGAGCGAGGGTGTTGCCCACCGCGAGATCAGGTAGATTGAGGGCACTTACCGCGCCCCCAGACGGGAGGTTCACGCATGGCAGCCCTGCTCCTGCTGACCTCACGGATGCACGCTTCCACCGAGGTTCTCCCAGCACTGGGATTATTAAGTCACCAGGTCAAGGTCTTGGGAACCGAGCCGTCGGCCTTGGTGGATGCCCCTCCGGCCGATGTCATCTTGGTTGACGCGCGCTACGAGCTTCCAGCCGCTAAGAGTTTGTGTCGCCTCCTGCGCACTACCGGAGTGAGTTCGCCTGTTTTTGTCATCACCACCGAGGGTGGCCTAGCTGCCCTGACCGCTGACTGGGGCATCGATGATGTCTTGATCGATACAGCTGGTCCGGCCGAAGTCGAAGCCCGCATTCGTATTGCCACCGGTCGCTTGGCCCTAGAAGCCGGCGAAGCCGTACCGAACGAAATCAACAGCGGTCCGGTCACCATTGACGAATCGAGTTACACCGCCAAGGTGCGCGGCCGCATTCTAGATTTGACGTTCAAAGAATTTGAATTGCTCAAGCACTTGGCTCAACACCCAGGACGCGTTTTTACCCGCGCTCAACTTTTACAAGAAGTGTGGGGCTACGACTACTTCGGTGGTACGCGAACCGTGGACGTCCACGTGCGACGTCTGCGCGCGAAACTTGGCACCGAAAACGAATCACTCATCGGTACCGTGCGCAACGTCGGCTACCGCTTCGTCATGCCACCTCGTACAGAAGACACCGCGCGCGCCGACGCCCCCGCACGCGTGTGAACCCAGCCGATTTCGACCTCACGATTGCCCGTCGGCTAGCGGGCGAAGAAGTTCCTGCTGTCAATGCCCTCATCCAAAAGGTGACCGACGCCGACGGCGTCCGGCCACTGTCTGAGCACGTGATGTTGCACCTTCGCTACGGCGGTGACAGCGATGTCATCCAGGCCATGGCGTGGACCAAGAGCGGACAGCTCGTGGGATACGCCCACCTCGACGTCACCGACTCCGTCGAAGGCTCCAGCGTGGAGATGTGTGTTGACCCGCAAGCGCGTGGCCTGGGTATCGCAACCGCCTTAGTTGCCATGGCCCTGGCCACCAACATGGGCTTTACCCGCATGCGTTCGCTGGTTCAAATGCCCAGGTCACTGGTTGCTCCGCTGCCCGAACCTGAACTCCCCTCGAACATCGCCGTGCGCACTTTTGTCCCGGGACAAGACGAAGCTCAATGGCTCACGGTGAACAAGGCTGCGTTCGCTAACCATCCAGAACAAGGTGCTTGGGATCTGACCGCGCTGACTACGCGAATGAACGAATCGTGGTTTGACCCTGAAGGTTTTTTCGTCGCACTAAATGACGCCAATCGGATGGTCGGCTTTCATTGGACCAAAGTTCACGGCGGACTTATCAGTCACGAACACAACGGTGAAGCACAGCACGCTCATCACAGTCACGGTCACGATCCCATCGGGGAGATTTACGTGATCGGGGTGTTGCCGAATATCGCAAGGCACGGACTGGGGCGAGCCTTGGCACTGATCGGGTTGCGGTACCTGCGCAGCCTGGGCCTGCCTGAGGCGATGCTGTACGTCGAAGCCGACAACCATTCCGCCCACAAACTCTACGAATCCCTGGGCTTTACCCACTGGGACACCGACGTGATGTTTCGCGCCCCAGACTTATCGGGCACCATAGAGGCGTGACTACGACCGAATCGCGGGCGACTACCGAGCCCACGCCGTTGCCAGGTGGAAGATTCCTAGACCGCGAAAGCTCGTGGCTGGCCTTCAACGAGCGCGTCCTGGAATTGGCTGAAGACCCGGCAATCCCACTCTTAGAACGAGCGCGATTCCTCGCCATCTTTTCGAGTAACCTCGATGAATTCTTTATGGTGCGAGTGGCCGGCCTCAAGCGGCGCATGGCCACCGGCATCGCGGTCAAGTCCGCCAGCGGGCATCAACCCCGCGCAGTGCTTGGCAATATTTGGGATCAAACCCGCAAGCTCGTGGATCGCCAGTCGGATTGCTTCCACCATCAAGTCGTCGCCGGACTGCTCGACGAAGGAATTGAAATTCCGCGATGGGCCGACCTGACCATCGATGAAGCAGATGCGACCACGGAACTTTTTCGCACCGAGATCTTTCCCGTCCTCACCCCGCTGGCTGTTGATCCGGCTCACCCCTTCCCCTATATCTCTGGGCTTTCGCTCAACCTTGCCGTGGTGGTTCGCAATCCAGCGTCGGAGGCCGAACTCTTCGCGCGCGTGAAGGTTCCCCCACTGCTCCCCCGGTTTTTGCAGGTAAGTCCTAACCGCTTTGTGCCTCTTGAAGATGTCATTGCTGCTCACTTACACGACCTTTTCCCCGGCATGGACATCCTTCAACACCACACCTTCCGCGTGACGCGCAACGAAGACGTCGAGGTTGAAGAAGATGACGCAGAAAACCTGCTAGATGCTCTCGAACGCGAGCTCACGCGTCGCCGATTTGGCCCACCAGTGCGCCTCGAAGTCGAAGACACCATTCGTCCTGGACCTGCTCATGCGTGAACTTCAGGTCACCCAAGACGAAGTCTTTTCGGTTCAAGGGCCTCTTGACCTTTCGGGCTTGCAAGCCATCGCGGCACTGCCCCGCGAAGACCTCAAGTTCCCGACGTTCTTGCCCAAAACCCATCCGATGTTGGCCGAAGTCGAAACATCGTCACCGCCTGATGTGATTGGCGCCATGCGTCATCGCGACATTTTGTTGCACCACCCCTACGACTCGTTCGCCACCAGCGTTCAACGCTTTCTTGAACAAGCCGCTGCGGACCCCAAGGTTTTGGCCATCAAGCAAACGTTGTACCGAACCAGTGGCGATTCCCCCATCGTGGACGCACTGGTTGAAGCTGCTGAAGCGGGCAAACAAGTTTTGGCTGTTGTGGAAATCAAAGCGCGATTTGATGAAGCAGCCAACATCACCTGGGCGCGAACATTGGAACAAGCCGGCGTGCACGTGGTCTACGGCCTCGTAGGATTAAAGACGCACTGCAAGTTGTCCATGGTCGTGCGTCGTGACTCTGACGGGCTACGCCGCTACACCCACATTGGCACGGGCAACTACCACCCGAAAACCGCTCGCAGCTACGAAGACCTCGGCCTGCTGACCGCTGATCCAGCCGTTGGCGAAGACGTTGCTGACCTGTTCAACCAGCTCAGTGGCTACGCCCGCACTACCGATTACGAGCGCCTATTGGTCGCCCCCCACTCGGTCCGCAATGGCCTGATCAAGCGGATCAACCGCGAGGTAGAAAACCATCAGGCTGGAAAGCCAGCAGGAATTCGCCTTAAGACCAATGCCATCGTCGATGAGGCCTGCATCGATGCCCTGTACCGAGCCTCGCAGGCTGGCGTCAAGGTTGAGGTCTGGGTTCGAGGAATCTGCGCTATTCGGCCGGGGGTTCCTGGCCTATCCGAGAACATCACTGTGCGTTCCATCTTGGGCCGCTTCCTCGAACACTCTCGCATTTTTTGTTTCGTCAACGGTGGCGATACTGAGGTGTGGATCGGCAGTAGCGACCTCATGCACCGCAACCTTGATCGCCGCGTTGAGGCACTCGTTCGGCTAGGCACCCCTGATCACGTGCGTGAAGTAGAACATCTCTTTGAGCTGGCTTTCGCCGACAGCACTGCTGCCTGGCACCTACAAGCCGACGGTCAATGGATCAAGAGTCGCGGGTCAGATGGTGAACCTCTCAACGACCTGCAAGAAATGTTGATCGCGCTTCACACCCGACGCCAAGGCCTATGACCGAAGCAACGCAGCCGCGCATCATCGAAGCTGCAGGTGCCATTGTGTGGCGGGGAGAGTCCACCGATCCACGCATCGCCTTGGTGCATCGAGATCGGTATAACGACTGGACATTCCCCAAAGGCAAGCTCGAACTAGACGAGCACCCCATGATCGCTGCCGTCCGGGAGATTCACGAAGAAGCCGGTGCTCGCATAGCCCTCGGTGCCCCCCTGCCGGGACGGGATTATTCAGAGGGCATCGGGCGCAAACACGTCTACTACTGGGCTGGTCGATACCTTGATGGCGAATTCACGGCGAACGAAGAAGTCGACGAAGTTCGTTGGTTAACCATCGAGCAGACCCGTGAGCTGATGACCTACCCGGCCGACCACGCAGTCCTCGACGCCTTTGCGCTACAACCGCGCGACACGATTCCTCTGGTGTTGGTTCGTCACGCTAAGGCGAAGTCACGCGAGGAATGGACCGAGGATGATCACCTGCGACCTCTGACCGCTCGTGGTTCGCCGTGGTTGCGCTGCATGCAAACCGTCAGTCCCTATGCCGGACTCGTCAACCAGCCTCTGGCTGAACTTGACGTCCTAGGCGAAAGCGAATTTGAGCAAGACCCGGCCACTGGCATTGAGGCTGCCCGACAACTCATTGATGCCGCTCGTGGCCGCGGGCAAGGCTTGATTTTCTGCTCACACGGAAACGTCATACCGGCACTCCTGCTAGAGGCGCTTCATGGCTTCGCAGACAAAAACCAAGCAGAACCCCTAGGTAAGGGTGAGTTTTTCGTCATTCACCTGAGCATCGCCACAGGGCAGGTCGTAGGTCTAGAGCGCCACCGCCCCTAAGGCGCCCGAAGTGTTAGGGATTGTTCACCTTTTGTTCACCTAATTCAGGCGGTCTGGCTACCTGTTCTCTCTACTTTTCATTCAACAGGACAACATCCGCCAAACCGTGGCGGTCCTTTGAGAAGAGGTCAGATGAACGTCAGCACTTCGCGCAAGAGCGTCGTTGGTGCAGCACTTATTGCCGTGCTCGCACTCACGCTCAGTGCATGCGGTGGAAGCTCCAACACTGCTAGCTCCGACTCCACGATTGATTGCTCAACTGGTGCCATCAAGGCCAGTGGATCCACCGCGCAAAAGAACGCCATCGCTGAGTGGGTTAACGCTTACCAAACTGCATGCCCTGGCGCCACCGTCAACTACCAAGCCGTTGGCTCTAGCGCTGGTGTTACTGACTTCATCAACAAGCAGACCGCATTCGCCGGCTCTGACTCAGTACTCAAGCCAGAAGACCAGATCAAGGCAGACAAGCGCTGCACCGATAGTGAAGCCATCCACATTCCGATGGTCGGTGGCGCTATCACGCTGGCTTACAACGTTGCTGGTCTTGACTCGCTGACCTTGACCCCCGATGTGATCGCTGGAATCTTCAACAACTCGATCACCAAGTGGAACGACCCCAAGATCAAGGCCATCAATGAAGGCGTGACCTTGCCCGATGCCACGATCGCCCAGTTCCACCGTTCAGACGGTTCAGGAACCACTGACAACTTCACCAAGTACCTCACCGCTGCTGCTCCCACTGTTTGGAAGCTCAGCAACGCCAAGGAATGGAAGGCTGACGGTGGGCAGGGCGCCAAGGGCAACGATGGTGTTGCTGCTGCGATCAAGTCCACCGATAACGCCATTGGCTACGTCGAGCTCTCATTCGCTCAGGACGCTGCGCTGAAGGTTGCCAAGGTCGACAACGGTGGTGGCGCAGTTGAGCCCAACGCCGATACCGCTGCCGCAGCGATCAACAAAGCCGTTGGCGAAATTGTTGACAACGAAAACAACATCAAGTTGAAGGTCAACTACACGATCAAGGACGCCAACACGTACCCCATCGTGTTGCTGACCTACGAGATCACCTGCCAAAAGGGTTTGACCGGAACCGACCTGGCACTGACCAAGTCGTTCCTGACTTACACCTCCTCCGACGCGGCCCAGGCCAAGTTGGTGGAGATTGGATACGTGCCGATCACCGGCGATCTGCTCACCTCGGTGCGCAAGTCCGTGGGCTCGCTCGCGTAATCCAGCACTACCTGACACGAGCCTCCACCCCCCTGGGTGGGGGCTCGTGTGGTGTGTGGATCCACACCGGCAAGATTGCACCCGTGGCAATCAGCCAACTTCCCCCGACAGCAGTCCTCTTTGAGGGAGCATGACGACGTGACCACGTTGATCAACCCAGAGGCGCCAGTCGGTGCCCCGTTGGGTAAATCTTCGCGTCCACGCGATGCGCTCTTTGCCGGTATTTCCCGAGGCTCGGGCATCGTGGTGCTCATCGTCATGGGCGCCATTGGTGTCTTCCTGTTGTGGAAGGCACTTCCCGCGCTCAACGCAAATACCGCGAGCTTCTTGACCACATCAGCCTGGTTTCCCGATGATGCGCAGCCGAAGTTTGGAATTGCCGCCCTCGCCTTCGGCACGTTGCTGAGTTCAGTCATTGCCATGGTTATTGCAGTCCCCGTCGGTATTGGTGTTGCGCTCTACACCGCGCACTACGCACCGCGTCGATTCGCTCCCCCCTTGGGGTACATCGTTGATCTATTGGCCGCCGTCCCCTCTATCATCTTTGGTTTGTGGGGCCTGCAAATCCTGATGCCTAACAGCATTGGATTGTGGCGCTGGCTTGACGATCACTTCGGCTTTATCCCGTTATTCAGCAACGAACAAAACATCTACACCCGCTCGATTGCCCTAGCCGCTGTTGTGCTGGCCATCATGATCTTGCCGACTGTGTCCGCGATCTCGCGCGAAGTGTTTGCCCAAGTCCCACCCGGACACATTGAGGCTGCCCTGGCCCTGGGCGCCACCCGCTGGGAAACCATGCGCACCGCTGTTTTTCCCTTCGCCCGCCCGGGCATGGTCAGCGCCGCAATGCTGGGACTGGGTCGCGCGTTGGGTGAAACGATCGCCGTGGCCTTGATCTTGTCCGCAACATTTAAAATCAATTGGCAAGTCACTGAACCGGGCGGCAATACCTTTGCGGCCAACATCGCCTTGAAGTGGAACGAAGCCGGCACCATCGGACTGGGCGCACTGATCGCATCCGGTTTAGTGCTCTATGTCATCACCTTTGCGGTCAACATGGCTGCGCGCCTTGTCGTCGAACGTCGTCGTGATTTCTCGGGGGCGAACTAATGGCCATTCTCGATCGAACGATTTCAGACGACGAACTGCACAACCTGTTGTCACAGCGCAAGCTTCCGCGCTGGACCACGTTGACCACAAGTGCAACAGCAATCGCTGGTTCCGCCTTGCTTTCCTTTTTCTCGCCAGTCAGTGGTGTAGCGGGAACAGCGGTATTCGCGTTTTTGCTTTTCATCGTTTTGCAGACTGGTTTGAGCTTCGCGGTGGAAGGAAAGCGCTACGCCATTGATCGCCTAGCCACAACCTTGCTGCTGTCGGCTCTAATAACGGCTTTGGTCCCCCTGGTTTCCACCCTGCTGACCGTGACAATCCGCGGCCTGAACGCCTTCAATGCCACCTTCTTGACGTCCACCATGCGCAATGTCAGCCCACGCAGCCCAGGCGGCGGAATCCTGCACGCCTTGATCGGCACGTTGGAGCAAGTGGCCATCGCCGCTGCGATCGGTGTCCCACTTGGAATCCTGGCCGCCGTTTACCTCGTGGAGTACGGCAACCGCTCGCGCTTAGCTCGCGCCATCAGTTTCTTCGTTGACGTGATGACCGGCATTCCCTCGATCGTGGCAGGTTTGTTTGTCTACACCGGATTCATCTTGGCGTTGGGCCTACAGCGCAGCGGTCTAGCCGCCGGTATTTCGCTCTCGATCCTGATGATCCCTGTCGTGGTTCGATCAACCGAGGAAATGTTGCGCCTGGTTCCACGCGACCTTCGTGAAGCGTCTTACGCCCTTGGTGTTCCCAAATATCGAACGATCCTGCGGGTTGTTATTCCTTCGGCCTCCACCGGAATCATCACCGGAGCCATGCTCGCCGTCGCGCGAGTTACGGGTGAAACTGCGCCCCTGCTGTTGACGACCTTCTTTACCCAGTCGATCAACGTCAACCCCTTCAATGGGCCCCAAGCGTCGTTGCCCACCTATGTGTGGGACCAGATCGGCAGTGGAACGACCGCGTCTATCGACCGAGCCTGGGCCGGTGCGCTTACGCTGATCCTTCTAGTCATGATTCTCAACCTGAGCGCTCGCTTGATCGCGCGCGCCTCTCGAGTGAAGTAGGGATCGTCAGCAGCTATGGCCAAGCGCATCGACGTCTCTCACCTCAACGTCTATTACAGCGACTTCCTTGCTGTTGAAGGCGTGACTTTGGCTGTTGAGCCCAAAGCGGTCACCGCGTTTATTGGACCGTCTGGTTGTGGCAAGTCCACAGTGCTACGCACGCTTAACCGCATGCACGAAGTCACCCCTGGTGCCCGCATCGAGGGCAAGATCATGCTGGACCACCAAGACATTTACGGGGCTGACATTGATCCGGTCAACGTGCGCTCAACCATCGGGATGGTGTTCCAAAAGCACAACCCATTCCCGACCATGTCTATCTATGGAAATGTCGTAGCCGGCATCAAGCTCAAGAAGCGCACTGGGCGCTCGGAGCTCGATGATGCGGTGGAAGCCTCACTTCGAGGCGCCAACCTGTGGGAAGAAGTCAAGGATCGCCTTGACCGCCCCGGCAGCGTGCTCTCTGGTGGCCAGCAGCAGAGATTGTGTATTGCGCGCGCCATCGCGATTCAGCCACAGGTGCTCTTGATGGACGAACCATGTTCGGCGCTGGACCCGATCTCCACTTTGGCCATT
>JAPLBW010000237.1 GCA_026392555.1 Actinomycetota bacterium | reverse complement strand
GACATCGCCATTAGGGCGCAAGTAGCGCGGGCGTGTGGACAGCGGTGCCTCGGGTGAGGTGGCCAATTGCCGCGCCGCGTGCGCAATTAAGCCGGGCTCACTTAACACAAGGCCCGGGTCGCGCGGAGGATGAAAACCATTCTTGCGATCCTGGTAATCCACGACTGGCGCGTCGGCAAAGGAAGTGAATTCACCGGCATCCAAGTGTCCCCGCAGTCTGCGTAAGAAAACCCGAGTCTCCCCGCGATACAGCCGCTCACGGTTTGGAGTCAAAATCTCCTCAGTCACGATCTCGGGGAGGTTTTCGACGCGAATCCATTGGGTTACCTGATGACGGGCAGTAGGTTCAACATCCCTGGTAACGGTGAAGGGGTAGATGGTTTTGATGCGCAAGAAGTCCCCACCCGTCTCACACAGCACTTCCCAAGATCCCAACGGGGCAAACACCATCGACGTGGTTTCAGACATGAAAATCAGACCCTTCCGTAAAGGTCCGCATGCGCGAACCCGCTCTTCCCGCTTCGGTTGAAGCAGGCAGGTCTTCCCTTGGGGGCACCGTGCGCGGGTGGCGCGGTTGCCGGGACGACATCGCCAAGGGGCGTGAAGCGTCGTCCACTCTGGACCGCTTCGAACCATAAACCATCGGACTGACACTGTCCAATAGCTGTGCTCAAGCCACCTCCCACCAGTGGCCATCGGCTTTGATCGTGAGGTCGACATCTGAGGTGATGCCCTCAAACTCGCCAGGGTGCTCGGTGTGTACGGGCACCACAGCCGTTGGATTGATTGCAGAGATCAACCGCTCAAGATCGGCTGGAGTGGCGTGACCTGAGGGGTGGTGTTGGATCAGGGGCACGTCGTACTTTTTCAGCGTTTCCTGAAGTTTCACACCGGACGCCTTTTCCAAATATCCGTCCCACTGCGACCAGACAACGGCCCCAACCTTCACGCTCGCGCTTCGAAGCAGTCTCAATAGATCCTGTTGGAACGACCCGAAGAGCACGTAACGCTCAGGGTTTTCGCTCAGGCGTTCGTCATAGATGCGATAGGGGCGAACAGCCTGCGTCTTTTCAAAGGCAGCAGCATTCTTGACCTTGATCCGCTGATGCAATGGCAGATACGCATGAACGCGAGGCCAATCCGGTCCCAGTTGGGGAATCGTTGCCAAGCCCGTGCCGGCAACAACATCGCAACTGTACAAATCCAGGGCTAGATCACGATCAGCTTGCAGTGCTGCCCGATAGGTCGTGACCACGCGATCGATATTTTGTGGCGTACTTAAGACCACAACAAGCCCATCGGTGGCTCGCAATGTTTGGGCCAGCTCACGCTCAACTTCGGCCTCGCTCAGGCTCCCCTTTTCGCCCCCACTGCCCTCTGGGTGAACATTGGTTCCCTCACAGAGCAAGACATCAACATCTCGCGGAGGTTCACCGAGGAGTTGCTCGAACATAGACCCCTTGCGGCCGTGCCCTCGAATATCACCGGTATAGAACAGTGATTGTCCATCGGCCTGAATCAACAACGAATACGCGTCAAAGGCCGAGTGATCATTGAGGAATGGCGTTACGGTGAACGGACCAACGGTCATGGGGACTCGGTGCTCAAAGTGGCCCGTCTCTTCAAGGTCAATGCCACTTCCCCACCACAGCGCAGCTCTCAAGATGTCAGCCGCGCCTTTTCCTATAAATCGTGGAACCGTTGGATGAACTTGTGGCATGAGTCCCCAGTGATCCTGATGCCCATGCGAAATGAAAACCCCTAACAACGTCGGATCACCACCATCAGCCAGACCATCCAGAGCCGGAAGCGGAACTTCTTCGCCCCAAGCAGCTGTCAACGGCTTGCCTAAGTCAAGAACTATGCGTTGACCTTGCGATTCGAGTTCGACGCAATTTCCGCCGACTTCGTGGGCGCCGCGGTGAATGCG
>JAPLBW010000057.1 GCA_026392555.1 Actinomycetota bacterium | reverse complement strand
ACCAGGTAGCAAGCCGAACTTGACGAGACCACTGGCGCGGTAAAATCATTCACAGATGCCAGTGGTATGAAGGTTACTCAGGTTGTTACCAAAACGGCCGATAATTCCTTCAAGGTCTCAACCTCGGTTGCTGGTCGTGGAGTTAGCAATTCAATAACGCGAACCGGAGGTGGTAGCTCCGTTTCTCAATAAGCAGTATTCGGTATCGCCGGGCTGACGTCGACAACCTCCACTACCCGGACGAACTCGTTCACAAGAGTGTAGCTGGTCAGAACCCACGTGCCATTGATGGGCTCGCCGACCCGGACGAACTCGTTCACAAGAGTGTAGCTGGTCAGAAACGACGACGTGCGTAGACAAACCGCCTGCGGCCTGCGCTCCCTCCTGTCCAGCCGGTTCGTGCGGGCCTGATGGATGCGGTGGGACCTGTGCCTGCGCTTCGGGCTCTGTTTGCGATAATGGGAACTGCCAGCAGCCATGCACTCCGAACTGTGGGGGTAAACAGTGTGGCGACAACGGCTGCGGTGCCACTTGCGGAACATGCACCGGCGGGAAGACTTGCAGTTCCGGAAATCAGTGCGTTGCTCCGACAGCAGCTCCACCAGTAGCTACGCCACTGCCACAATGCACCTACAACGGCCGGAATTGTGGCACAAACAGCTGTGGCACAGGAAACTGCGGAACCTGCGGTTCCGGGCAGTCATGTACCGGTGGTGCCGGATACGCCCCGGTTGTAACTGGCACGACATGTACGTGCGTTAAGCGTTAGACAGACTAAGGGAGCGATAGGGCTGTATGGATAACGAAAGCAAAGTCACCGTGACGATGTCTGCGGAAAGAAAGGTGACGGCTCAATTTAATCGTGGCCCTCAATGCGTTCCTGATGGCTCCAACGGGAGCGGAACGTGTTGCAACGGAAAACCACGATGCGCTGATAACTTCTGCCGCGCCAGTTGCCAAACGTCGTGCATCCCAAATGACTCCAATTCACCAGGACACCAATGCCGATTGCTGCTCCGCGTACCCGCTTTGCAAGGGTGGAAGATGTTCCCTGAATGGCGTCGGAGTTGGCGTAGGCTTTTAGAAAGTAGGAAACAGAGGCGGACATCGTGCTAATTAGTGTTTTGATGATGAGAGGGAAGTATGGGCTTAACCACAGAACGCATTAAGTTACCTTCGGGTCACCTCACTCTCTTTGTGCTCGCCGCACTTTTGGCCACGTCGCTTGTCCCTTCATTTACGGCGCACGCCCAGTATGGTTCAGGTGGAGCGGCGATATGTAGGTATTTTGATGTGCCAAATCCGGTGTTGCCCCAACCGCCTCGGCCGCCTCGGCCGCAGCGGCCATATCGTGATTATCCGACGGAGGTTGGTTACCAAGGCTGGGGATTCTGCAAAGGGGTATTTAATGGTGTTTGCGGACTGGGGAAGCTCGCGTACGCAGCGGGGGATCTCACCTACGGAGCAGTTCAGTGCGCCGGAATGGCGGTCGGTTGTGGGGCGTACGCACTCGGTGCAGTCGACGATCCCGTACGGCTCGTTCCCGGAAATCCCGGTCCTTTGCAGAGCGCGATTTTAACTAGCTATGACGATAGCTGCAAGAATGGGGAGGCAGTGAAAGCTTACGGTGGGGCGGTGATTAACATTGCAACCTGCGGCATTATACCGTTGTGTGAAGCGTTCGAGGACACTTGGGAGACGGGCTCCGATGAGGCGATGCAGGCGATTGGAGGGGCCGCTGTCGGTTTGGTGCCTGTCACTCGGGTGGTGGGCCCATTGGGACGGCGGGTGGCGAGGCCAGTGGCACCAGGCGGGCGCTTCCCGCTGCCAATGGTGCAGGAGCCGATTCCGCTACCGTTGGTGCCGCGGCCGGGCGGGCTTGGGCGTCCAAACTTTCCCGGTCTCAATGGTCCGAAAGTTTACACTTGCGAAGTCGTGATAGAGGGGAATCCCATATACCACTATGACGCGCCTCAAACTGCGGCAGAGCTTGCTCATATGGCTTACGCATTAGACCAAGCCCCAGGTTTATTAGCCCAAATAAAATGTTTAGGGAAAAATAAGAAGTTAAGGGTGGAGGGACCCGGCGGGAGCGCGTACAATTGGGAGTGGATAGCGGGTCCTAATCATCCCAAGCATGGTTGTCGGAACGCCCCAGATTTTGAGAATATAACCGGCTGCAACGCGGATGGTTGGCATTTGGTTAAATGCAAAAAGAGGGTCGGTTCCCCTGATCTTGACTACCATTTTGCGGTGCACGAGGATGGGTCAATTATCCTTCACTACTTTGCGCATATGAAGAGTTGCCCTTAGATAAGAGAAGATGGGTATCTAATTTATGGTAGAGAATAAAAACGAAAGAAAAACTGACTTCCATGCGGCTGCCTCGCTGTATTCGCTCGGGAAGCTATCAAGCGCAAAGGCCCGAGAGGTCGCAGAAACCGCGACTGAGTTTCGGGGTGACCGAGACCCGTGCAGCTCTCCGGTGAGCCCTGCTGCTGAAGAAGAGCGCAGTAAGGTATTGCCAGGGGGGCAAGGTGATTTTGCTACCCTCTGTGGACCGTCTCTAGAGTGCGCGGCAAAGGAGTCTGTCCTAGCGCTCGCTCAAGGGTTACTCAGAGACGGGGTCGATCCAATCCACGATATCTACGATGTAGGGCGCTTTGTCCGGGCTTTGGATGAATTATTATCAAAAGCCGAACTAGAAAGAGCTGAAATCTTTATCGAACTAGGGAACGATTCCTCGCTTTTGTGGGACTGCGATCCGAAGATGATCTCGCGCGAGGCCTCTGAGTTGAGAGAGAAGATTCGCACGGCAGCGGCGGATTATGTTAGGAACTGTCTTTCTTAGGATACAACATCTTGAACCGCTACCCCTCCGATTTTTCTCAGGAGCCTGACCGAAAAAGCGCCAACAATTCAGCTCCCTCTGGTGCAGACCAACTATCGCCCCTAGGAATCGCCACCTACTGCGTTTCGCGATTACGGGCCTCTCATCATAAAAAAACACCCGACTGGAAACGTCGATATCATCGACAACGGTCGCGATTTTAACTAGCTATGACGATAGCTGCAAGAATGGGGAGGCAGTGAAAGCTTACGGTGGAGCGGTGATTAACATTGCAACCTGCGGCATTATACCGTTGTATAAAGCGTTCGAGGACACTTGGGAGACGGGCTCCGATGAGGCGATGCAGGCGATTGGAGGGACCGCTGTCGGTTTGGTGCCTGTCACTCGGGTGCTGGGCCCATTGGTTCGGCCATTTGTACTCTCTCGCCCCGTGCGTCCCGCCGGAC
>JAPLBW010000039.1 GCA_026392555.1 Actinomycetota bacterium | reverse complement strand
GGTGACCCGCACTCGCGATGTGCTGGGAACACTACGAACGGTTTTGTTTGCGCCCGAAGATTTGGCGTTAGTCAAAGGTGACCCTGGCGAGCGACGCAAATTTCTCGATGAGTTATTAGCCGCACGGTTGCCGCGGTTCGCAGGTATTCGCAGCGATTACGACCGCGTGTTAAAGCAACGCAATGCACTGTTGAAATCAGCGCGGTCATCGCGACCTCAAGAAAACCTCGAGTCAACGCTTGCTGTCTGGGATGAACAACTGAGTGATTTAGGTTCACAGATCATTCACGCTCGCATCGAGCTTCTCAACGAGTTGCGGCCTTTGGTGTTGGCGGCTTACACCGACTTGGCGCCTGAATCGGGTGAAACGTCCATGGAGTATCGAAGCTTCTTGGGCGATGTTGTGGGCACGTCATTGGACGCGATCAAGGTGGGTTTTCACGAGGCGATGGTGAGCGCCCGTAAGGGCGAGTTAGAGCGGGGAATGTCCCTGGTGGGCCCGCACCGCGATGACGTCTTTTTAGGCCTTCGATCCTTGCCAGCAAAGGGCTATGCCAGTCATGGCGAGTCCTGGTCTGTGGCCCTGGCCCTCCGGTTGGCCTCGTATGAAATTTTGCGCGATGACCTGCGTGGTGGCGGTGATCCGGTGCTGATTTTGGATGATGTTTTTGCCGAACTTGATGTCCAGCGTCGGGAACGTTTAGCCTATGCTGTGAGTTCAGCCGAACAGGTGTTAATTACGGCAGCGGTGGCGCAGGATGTACCTACGTTGTTAGTTGGACAGCGCTTTGAAGTCGTCCGCGGAAGTGTGAGTAAAGCATCGTGACTGATCCAGCACCTGATCCAGCACCTGATCCAGCACCTGATCCAGCAAATGACGCAGCGAGCGATGCACTCGCACAAGCTCGTGCGCAAGCAACCAACCGACCGGTGCAACGTCGTTCAACGTGGTTGAACCGTCGGCGCAAAACAACCGATGATCAACGGTCAGGTCCAGGTCCGGATCAGCGTGATCCGCAACGCGTGGGTGATGTTGTTCAACAACTCAGTCAAGAACAACAATGGGTCACGCCGTTGTCAATCGGCGCGATCGTGACGCAGTGGCCGGCCATCGTTGGTGATGATGTTGCCGCGCATGTGACCCCGCAAGCGTTCCGCGCAGATGAGCTAGTCGTTCAAGCGGACTCGACGGCATGGGCTACTCAAATGCGCCTTCTCGCGGCCACGGTTTTACGGCGTCTCGATGAGGAATTGGGAGTGGGTGTGGTGACGAAGGTCAAGGTGCTCGGCCCGCGCTCGCCCTCCTGGAAACGCGGTCAACGCTCGGTTCCGGGCCGGGGCCCCCGCGACACCTACGGCTGACCCCTTCTAAGGGCCGGAACTTGACCCAATGTGGCCTATATCCACCCACAAGGGTTATCCACAGATTGGCGTGGGGGGACACAAGATCAGGGGTGTCTCGCCGTAAAACGGCAATCAAGGCCCTCAGACCACGAACAGTCGGTCTGAACCACTATGATGAGGGCACGGCGTTCACCCTTCCCCGGGCCGCTGCTGCACTGCCAGATTCACCCGCCAGATTCACCCGCCAGATTCACCGCTGAGCTACGCACGATGTGTGCGTGGCAGGACTTCGCGCCGGGAGGCAAGACCCACGTGTCATACGACGCCAGTGCCATTCAAGTTCTCGAAGGACTCGACGCAGTCCGCAAGCGCCCCGGCATGTACATCGGATCCACCGGCGAGCGCGGCTTGCACCACTTGGTCTACGAAGTCGTCGACAACTCTGTTGACGAAGCGTTAGCTGGTTATTGCGATCGCATCGAGATTTCACTTCTTGCTGATGGCGGTGTTCGCGTTCGCGACAATGGCCGTGGCATTCCTGTGGACATCGTAGAAACCGAAGGACGCCCGGCTATTGAAGTGGTGCTCACGGTTCTTCACGCTGGTGGAAAGTTCGGTGGCAGCGGTTACGCCGTATCGGGCGGACTGCACGGTGTGGGTGTTTCGGTTGTCAATGCGTTGTCAACGGACCTTGATGTTGAGGTGCGGCGCAATGGCGCGCGTTACACGCAGTCGTACAAGTACGGCGCACCCGTTGAACCACTGAAGCAAAATGAAGCCACGGACGAGACCGGAACACAGATCACCTTCTGGGCCGACGGGGACATTTTTGAAACCACTGTTTATGACTTTGAAACGTTGGCTCGACGCTTCCAAGAGATGGCTTTCCTCAACAGGGGTCTGACTTTGGTGCTGACCGACGAGCGCGTGGGGCAAGAAGATGAGCAAGGCGAAAGCCGGTCCACCACCTGGTGCTACGAGGGTGGACTTGTAGACTTTGTGAAGCACAGCAATGCTGCCAAGGGCACCGCGCACCCCTCGATCTTGAGTTACGAAACTGAAGATCCGAAGAAGGTCATGAGCGTTGAAGTCGCGATGCAGTGGAACTCAGGGTTTAGCGAATCGGTGTATACCTTTGCTAACACGATCAACACGCAAGAAGGTGGAACACACGAAGAAGGCTTCCGCGCCGCTCTGACAACGTTGGTTAATAAGTTTGGTCGCGACTGGAACTTGTTGAAAGAAAAAGACACCAACCTCACCGGTGACGATGTGCGCGAAGGTTTAACCGCAATCGTGAGTATCAAAATGGGTGAACCACAGTTCGAAGGTCAAACAAAAACCAAGCTGGGTAACACCGAAGCCAAATCGTTTGTACAAAAAGTGACCAACGAACGTTTGGGCGCATGGTTTGAGCAAAACCCCACCGAGGGACGCGAGATCGTCCGCAAGGCGGTGGCCGCATCCAGTGCGCGCATGGCTGCTCGCAAGGCTCGCGACCTCGCTCGGGGCCGCAAGGGTCTACTGGAGTCCGGCGGTTTGCCCGGCAAACTCAGCGACTGCCAGTCCACCAATCCCGAGGAGTGCGAGCTCTACATCGTCGAGGGCGACAGCGCCGGCGGTTCGGCCAAGGGTGGTCGTGACTCACGATTCCAAGCGATTTTGCCCATTCGAGGCAAGATCTTGAACGTTGAAAAGTCGCGCATTGATCGGGTGTTGCAAAACAACGAAGTACAAGCCTTGATCACCGCGTTGGGTACGGGTATCCACGATGACTTCGACATGGCGAAGCTGCGGTACAACAAGATCATCTTGATGGCCGACGCTGACGTCGACGGTCAACACATCCGCACGCTGTTGCTCACGCTCTTGTTCCGCTTTATGCGACCGCTGATCCAAGAGGGCAACGTTTATCTCGCGCAACCGCCGTTGTACAAATTGAAATGGTCCGGTCGTGGCGATGTGCAATATGCCTACAGCGATCGCGAACGTGATTCCGCTATTGAAGCCGGAATCGCCAATGGCAAGAAGCTGCCGAAGGAAGACGGAATCCAGCGCTTCAAAGGTTTGGGTGAGATGCCTGCCAAGGAGTTGTGGGACACGACGATGGATCCTGACCAACGCATCTTGCTGCAAGTCACCCTTGATGATGCAACACAAGCGGACGCACTTTTCTCAGTTTTGATGGGTGAAGACGTAGAAGCTCGCCGATCCTTTATTCAGCGCAATGCCAAGGACGTGAGGTTCCTCGATATCTAGGCCAGTCCTACGTACTCGATGACCTCCCGAAAGGAAAACAGACGTGACGCAGACCCCCACTGATTCGCCGATTTCGCGCGTAGAGCCGGTTGATCTCGAAGTCGAGATGCAGCGGTCCTATTTGGACTACGCGATGAGCGTGATCGTCGGTCGTGCTTTGCCCGACGTTCGCGACGGTCTCAAGCCGGTGCACCGCCGCGTGCTCTACGCGATGTTCGATGGCGGCTACCGACCTGATCGCGGATACTCCAAGTGTTCGCGTGTCGTGGGTGACGTCATGGGTCAGTACCACCCGCACGGTGACAGTGCGATCTATGACGCACTTGTGCGCTTGGCGCAATCGTGGTCGCTGCGCTATCCGTTAGTTGACGGCAACGGCAACTTTGGTTCGCCGGGCAATGACCCCGCCGCCGCAATGCGTTACACCGAATGTCGACTTGCTCCGTTGGCCATGGAGGCCATGCGCGACATTGATGAAGACACCGTTGATTTCTCGCCGAACTATGACGGTCGCGCTCAAGAACCTAATGTGCTTCCCAGTCGCTTTCCGAACTTGCTCGTCAATGGCAGCTCGGGTATCGCCGTGGGTATGGCGACGAACATCCCGCCACACAACCTGAGGGAAGTCGCCAGTGGCGTCCAGTGGGCGTTGCAGAACCCCGATGCGTCAAGTGATGAGCTCTTGGAAGCCATGCTCGAGCGAGTTAAGGGACCAGACTTCCCCACCCGTGGGCTCATTGTTGGCCGCGCCGGCATTGAGGATGCGTACCGAACGGGACGAGGCTCAATCACGATGCGCGCTGTCGTGGAAGTTGAGGAAATCAACAACCGCACGTGCTTGGTAGTGAGTGAACTCCCCTACCAGGTGAACCCAGACAACCTTGCGCTGAAGATTGCAGACTTGGTCAAAGAAGGACGCGTTGCTGGGATCGCGGACGTTCGCGACGAAGGTAACGAGCGACTGGGCCAGCGCCTGGTCGTCGTGCTCAAGCGTGATGCTGTGGCCAAGGTGGTCTTGAACAACTTGTACAAGCACACGCAACTGCAGGACACCTTTGGTGCCAATATGTTGGCGCTGGTCGATGGTGTTCCGCGCACGTTGCGCTTGAACGAATTTGTTACGCACTACATCGTTCACCAAATTGAAGTCATTGTTCGGCGCACCAAGTACCGGTTGCGCAAGAAGGAAGAGCGCGCTCACATTTTGCGCGCGTACCTCAAGGCGCTGGACGCGCTTGATGCTGTTATTGCCTTAATTCGTCGAAGCGACAGCGTCGAAATCGCCCGTAACGGCTTGATCGAGCTGCTTGACATCGATGACATTCAGGCCACGGCGATTTTGGACATGCAGTTGCGCCGATTGGCAGCCCTTGAGCGGCAAAAGATCATCGACGAAGCAGCCGAAATTGAGCGCGAGATCGCTGAACTGAACGCGATCTTGGCAAGCCCGCAGCGTCAGCGTGAAATCGTCAGCGAAGAATTGGCCGAGGTCGTTGAAAAGTACGGCGACGAGCGCCGCACGGGTTTTGTG
>JAPLBW010000138.1 GCA_026392555.1 Actinomycetota bacterium | reverse complement strand
TTACCTGCGCGCGCCTTGCTGGTTGGAGCGCGCACATCTTGGAACAAAAGAAGACCGGTCGCCTCGTTCGACCATCTGCTCGTTATGTCGGACCAGGTCCACGCCACCCCGAAGCCGTTGAAGGTTGGGACCCTGCACTCATCGCCCCTAAGTACACGATCTAAGCCCACCAACACAAAGGATCAATGCTGACTATGACTACCCCCGAGATCATCATTCCTGCCGAACTACTGCCCGCCGATGGTCGCTTTGGTGCAGGTCCTTCCAAGGTGCGTCCTGAACAAGTCAGCGCACTTGCCGAGGTTTCCGGAAGCTTTCTGGGTACGTCACACCGTCAAAAGACAGTGAAGAGTCAGGTGGGTCGAGTGCGCGCCGGACTGCGCGACATGTTCTCCCTCCCCGACGACTACGAAGTAGTCCTCAGCAACGGTGGATCGACGGCATTTTGGGACGTTGCCACGTACGGATTGATCCGCGACCGCGCACAGTTCCTGACGTTTGGCGAATTCGGATCGAAGTTCGCTAAGGCCACCAAGGACGCACCGTGGCTCGGGGAACCAACCGTGATCAACTCTGACCCGGGAAGTGCCCCTTCGTTCCAGGCCGAAGCCGGCGTCGACTTCTACGGCACCCCGCACAATGAAACCGCAACCGGTGTGGCCATCAAGCCCACGCGCGTTGTTGGCGCCGACGCGGATGCCTTGATGGCATTCGATGCCACCAGTGGTGCCGGTGGACTTTTGGTTGACCCTGCCGAATTTGATGTGTACTACTTCGCCCCACAGAAGTGCTTCGGGTCAGATGGTGGCGTGTGGTTCGCCCTGATGAGCCCTAAGGCCATCGCGCGTGCCGCTGAAATTTCAGCCAGCGGCCGCCACATTCCCGCTTTCCTTGACCTGTCCACCGCCATTGAAAACTCGCGCGCGGACCAGACCTACAACACCCCCGCCTTGGCGACCATCTTCATGATGGCCGAGCAGGTGGATTGGTTCAACGCCAATGGCGGACTGTCGTGGTGCAACGAGCGCACTGCGGAATCATCCGCCCACCTGTACTCATGGGCCGAAGCCAACCCGTTGACCTCGCCGTACGTCACCGACGCATCACTGCGCTCACAGGTCATCGGCACCATCGACTTCGACGACAGCGTCGACGCCGCCGAGATTGCCAAGGTCCTGCGGGCCAACGGCGTGGTGGACACCGAGCCGTATCGCAAGCTGGGCCGCAACCAACTACGCGTGGCGATGTTCCCCTCCATTGAGCCGGCCGACGTTCGCGCCTTGACCGGCTGCATTGATTACATTATGACCAAACTTGGCTGAACTTGACCGTTTGCTCTAGCGCAATTCATGCCTGAGGGGACACAATCAGACCTTCATCTGATGGGTAAGACCTTGGGAGTTCGTAATGACGCAGATCGGCGGTAGCCCCTTACCATCAGCCATGCCATCAGCAGCTGCGATTGATATCGTGCGCGCGATGAAGAGTGGCGTTCCCACCCCGACACAGGCACCGCCACCCGCACCGATGCCGGTTCCCCCGGCTCCTGTACCGCAAGCTCCAGCACCACCAGCTCAAACGCTGCCGCCGCCAGTTCCGGTCGAACAACTCCCGCCACCGGTTGCTACCGAGCAACTCCCACCACCGTTGCCCACCGAACAACTTCCACCACCCGTCGTCGCGGCAGCACCTCCTGCTGAAGCGCCGGCACCTGCTCCGGCACCCACTGAGGAATTTCGCCCCCTCACCCCCCCACCGGTTGAGCTAGCGCCAACACCAGAACCCTTCGTTGCTCCCGTCGCTGAGGTCGTGCAAGAAGAGGTCGTGCAAGAAGAGGTCGTGCAAGAAGAGGTCGTGCAAGAAGAGGTCGTGCAAGAAGAGATCGTGCAAGAAGAGATCGCTAATCCGCTGTACGACGAGATCGTGCACGAGCACGAAATCCAAGAAGTTCCGTGGACGGGCCCCTACGACTCCATACGTGAGTACATCCGCGCAATGGAAGCCACCGGAAACCTCGTTCATGTCGCTGAAATGAACCAGGACGAATACGAGACCACCGCCTTTGTTTACCGCTCCATTGAACGCTTGGGCTATTGGAAGGCTCCGGCCTTACTGGTTGACCGAGTCAAGATCGATGGCGAATGGGTTGAAGGTCCGCTCTTGGCCAACGCCTACGGACCGTGGGCATCCGAAGCCTTGTGTCTTGGCGTACCGATGGAAGAAATCACCGACGACCACGAACAGATGTATCGCAAGACACTGGACCTAGTGGAAAAGAAGATGGGTTTCGGCGGCCTGGCCAAGGTTGAGCCTGAAGT
Organism: Actinomycetota bacterium; assembly: GCA_026392555.1. Taxonomy (GTDB): domain Bacteria; phylum Actinomycetota; class Actinomycetes; order UBA12327; family UBA12327; genus AcAMD-2. The sequence continues at coordinate 12,492 of JAPLBW010000138.1, read as the reverse complement.
AGTGGATGCATCCGCAGCACCGGTGAAGGAAATCATCTTGACTGGCGATGACATTGACCTGACCAAGTTTGCGTTCATTCAAACCAACCCAGCAGATGCTGGTCGTTACATGACCACTGGCTCAGTAATGATGGTGGACCCCGAGTTGGGGAAGAACACCGGAACATACCGATGCCAAATCAAGGGACCTCGCCAAATCGGGGTTAATCCAGAGCCGAATCAAGATGGTTGGCGCATGATCATGGCGGCCAAGAAGAGAGGCGAAAAGTCACTCAAGTGTTCCATCGTGATGGGTGCTGACCCGCTGGTCTTTACCGCCTCGTCTACCAAGCTCGGTGGCCCCTTCGGCGGCGACGAGATTGCGCTTGCTGGTGGATTGCGTGGCAAAGCAGTCCAAGTTGTTAAAAGTGAGCACAGCGACATCTTGGTACCAGCTCACGCGGAAATGATTATCGAAGGTGAAATTCCCCTCGACGAGTTGTTGCCTGAAGGTCCGTTCGCAGAACTGTACGGCTACCTCGGACGCGCCAAAGAAGAGAACTTCTTCATGAACGTTACGGCGGTTACACACCGTCCCAAGCCGATCATCGTCAATGCCTACACCGGAATTGCGCGGGCTTATTGCACTTCCCCGGTCGAAGCCGGCTTCCGTGCACAATTCCGTCGCACAGTCCCAGGGTTCCTCAACATGCACTTGCTATTGCAGGCCCTCGGCGTCTACATCGTGCAAATCAACAAGACCGCGCCCGGACAAGGTATTGCCGCAGGACTTTCAGCATCGTCCTCATCCGGCCTGGCCAAGGTCGTCAACGTCGTGGATAAGGACGTCAATATCTACCGACTCGACGACGTCATGGCTTCGCTGGGATCGCGTTGGCAACCAGTACCTGGCACCGTATTGATTCCACAAAGCCAAGGTGTGCCTCTTGATCCGTCCGCACCCAAACGCGGTCTCAGCTCTCGCATCATCATTGACGCCACGAGACAGTTTGAATTAGAGGGCGGACCCGCGGCACTGGCCCCCGTTTCGCGCGAACTCCTCGAAGAACTCGCACCTAACGCATTCCCCAACATCGATGCCAAGTGGGAAACCTTTTTCCCCACCAACAATTAGGGACACTTCGTGCAGTACACCCAACTAGGCCGTAGTGGCCTGAAAGTTTCGCGCCTAATTTTGGGCACCATGAATATCGGTTGGACGACACCAGCTGATGAAGGCAAGTTGCTGCTTGACCGCAGCCTCGAACTCGGCATCAACGTGATTGACACCGCGAACATGTACGGCGGACCAAGCGGTCCCGGTGCGACGGAAACGATCATCGGTGAATGGTTTGCCCAAGGTGGCGACACGAATCTAAGTTGTCGGCTCTCCACATTCGCCGCGCGTGCGAAGCATCACTTAAGCGTTTGCAAACCGACTACATCGACCTGTACCAAATGCATCACGTGGATCGCAACACTCCATGGGAAGAAATTTGGGAAGCCTTCTCGGTTCTTCGCCAAGAAGGCAAGGTCTTGTACTTCGGCTCCTCCAACTTCGCCGGCTGGCACCTCGTGGAGGCACAAGCCGCCGCCAAGGACATGGGCATGTTTGGACTGGTCAGCGAGCAGTCGATGTACAGCCTTTTGCGCCGAACCGTCGAGCTGGAAGTCCTGCCCGCATCCATTAAGCACGGCATCGGCGTCATCCCCTGGTCACCACTGACCGGAGGATTGCTCGGCGGTGTCTTGCGCAAGGAAAAAGAAGGTCGCTCAGCGGGAGCCATGGTGTCGGCCGGACTGAAGATCTACGGCGACGCGATCGCGGCCTACGAAAGTTTCTGCGACGAGCTCGGCCACGATCCAGCGGATGTGGCACTGGCGTGGTTGTTGCATCAACCAGGAGTAACCGCACCGATTATCGGCCCACGCACCATCGCGCAACTCGATAATTCACTGCGCGCGCTGGACATTGTGCTGGACGAATCAGCGCTGACCCGACTTGATGAGATTTTTCCTGGTCCTGGTGGTGCACCGGAAAACGGAGTGCGCAAGAAGCACTTTGCACCGGAGGCTTACGCCTGGTAAATGTCAGTGATCACGTAAGAACTCTTCATCGCAGTGCCGTGGGGACATTCGAATACGAATCACCCTTGGCATAATCGCAAAGAAAACCTTCACAGACGTATCCGAAGGGAAGGTGAACGGTGTTGAACGGGCTCACCCAACGAATTCTCTTCGAAAGCAAACGATGGAAATTCCTGCTTGCCCTAGCAACCGTGGTAATTCTTAAGTGCGGGATCTGGCTCATCCCAAACCTATCCGTTCTCCGGTCAATCTCCATCAACCCATTCCGCAATCCCGGGTTAGACGCAGACTCAAATTATCAGTTTTGGAATTGGCTAAGCCCGTTTCTTGGTTGGCTCTTAAGGCTCAATGATCCGGCGAGCTTTTTCCTTATGCACCTTTGTTTCACGTTGGTATTCCTTGGCTCTGCTGCCTGGGTGATGTTGAAACGGTTCGATGAGAACCTTGCGCGAACATCGCTACTGATTTTCGCTGCCCTTCCGGTGGCATCAACTTCGCTTTACTGGGTAAGCGCAGACTCTTTGACGCTTCTCATAATTTTGCTCATTTTGATCGTCCGAAATGAATGGTTAGCTATCGCCGCGGCAATTGCTCTTGGTCTTCAAAGTTTTGAACAGGGCCTAGTTGCTTTCGGGGCACTGACTATTTCGATGCTCATCGCCGACAGAATCGGCCAAACTCCTCTTGTCAGCCCGCGGCGCTTGATATACATACTCATCGGTCTGGTAATCGGACGACTAGCGCTAATGCTGATCTTCTCTACAGTGGGGCTAGGGCTGAACTCGGGGCGTGCCTACTGGCTCAACAAGAATCTCCCAGAATTGACCCAGCAGTTCTTACTCAACGGAAGTGTCGGCTTTTGGGCGCTACTTGGAACAGGGTGGATAGTCCTTGGTTTTCAAATATGGATTTCCAAGGAACGCCTACCCGCAATTTCACCGGTCCTGATCCCCCTCATTCTGCTTGTCCCACTTATTTGGCTTACACAAGACCAGACACGGGTACTCGCCGTTGTTACATTTCCCTTGGTTGCCACGTGGTGGCTCTTCAATCAGGAATTTCTCACAAGTTTCTATAGGTTCTTCGCAAAAAAATTCCTGTGGATTTGGTTAGTCATCCCCTGGATATTTGTTTGGAAACAAGAAATGCATGGCACCGTGATCGGGTACGACGTTCAACTAGCTCTACACCAGTTGTTTGGTTGGTTTAGCGTGCCTAGCTACTTGCCTACGTGGCCCTTCTCGTGATCTAAGCGGCGATCAGTGGCCTTCGGGCAGCAATCACATTTCCGACTTCAGCGCCCTTGGAGCAATGCGGAAACCACCACAACTACGACCATCAGTACTAGGGCTGCAACAGTGATGAATCTGCGCGATCGGGCTGTCACGTTATTTAACCTAGTCAACTCCACACATATCAACGTCTCGCGATTGCCTCGCTCGTCGTCTTAGGAGTGACCCAGCTCCTCCGTCGCGGCAATGTCCACAGAGGATTCCTGAACGTCAACAGCCTGTACTTCGACGATTTCGTAACTAAGCTCGTCAACGATCAAAGGCTCAGCGGCTTGTCCGATCGGCTGAACTTCGGCCTCGCTGTGGGCTCCGCAGCCATAATCCAACGCCACGATGTGACCATCACTTGGAGCCAGGGCATTTGCACACACACCGAAGGCTTGTCGCAAGGCCCCACCAATGGGAACGACAAAACCACAGGTCGTGCAGCGCGCGGGTGCGGCCTGCGCCATCGCTGCGCGCGGCCCAAAGTCACCGGCATACCAACGATCAACAGCTTCGTTGCGGCCCAGATCACTCAAGATCCGTTCGCGACCTAATCCCAATTCCCAACCAGGGGGGTTGAGCGGATCGGTTAACTCTTCCGGCAAGGATTCATCGAGGCCGGTAAAACCTGGAACCAGTCGTGGATCGTCTTCGCGCGTGGGAAGGACATCGCCGACGCCCAAGTCGCCAGGCTGCAAACGCTCACTCCACGGCACCCAGGCCGGTGGCAAGATTGCATCATCACCGGGGAGCAAAACCACGTCATCGATCGTGGCAGCGGCGGAACCAGGAACATGCGAGAGTGTGACCGCCCAACGCCATCCCTTGTAAGCAAAATTCAAGCAAGCAAAGTAGTGCGTGACGACATGTTCGGAATCAACCGAAAATCCGTCATGCGCACCCACGCGATCGGCGCCTTCGACACCTTGAGCCGCCAACACCGCAAGTTTGACCGCATTGGCGTTAGTGCACGCTGTGTCGGCTTTGGGCTGGGCTTGGGTTGATCTCACTCCCCTACGGTATCTGCCTGCCCGTGGGGCATGCCGGAGCGGGATGGCTCTAGGTTAGGGATGTGCGAGTACTCCTGATCTGTGCCGTGGCTGAGGAAGCCCGTGCCAGTGTGCGGCGCCTGGGACCGACAAAGAAAGTAGCGATCGGGCCCTACCTCCATTGCGTCACTAGCGACAGCCGCCATGCCAGCGTCCACTTCACCGCTATGGCTGCTGGCATCGGAGAAGCAGCAGCAGCCGGCGCCACTGCAACAGCGCTGACGCTTGACCCATCCATTGACCTGGTCATCAATGCCGGCATTGCGGGTGGTTTCGCACCCCGTATCGGAGTGGGCCATGTAGTGATTGCGGATCAGATCGTGGCCGCTGACTTGGGGGCTGAGGAATCAGGATCTCCTGGAACACTCATTCCGCTTTCAGCCATGGGTTACGACGGTGGTGACATCGCCTGTGATCCAGCACTGGTGCGTCGTGCGGCGGCTCTGACCGATGCGCAGGTGGGATTGATCTTGACCGTGAGCACAATTACCGCGAGCGAGGACCGCATCGATAATTTTGTTCGCACCCACCCCACTGCATTAGCTGAGGCTATGGAGGGGCACGGTGTTGCCGTCGCGGCACAGGCTCATGGCAAACCGTTCTTGGAACTGCGCACTATTTCTAACCCAGTAGGAGTGCGGGATATCGGTTCGTGGTCCATCGATGAAGCTTTTGATGCACTCAGCGATGCGATCTACACCCTCTTGTACTCACCCGATTCAGATCGGCTCGTGCAATGAGCACGCAACCACTGACAATCGCGCACTCGCCGTGTCCCAACGACACGTTTATCTTCCACGCGTGGTCACATGGCTTGTTACCGCAGGCACCAAAACTTCAGGTGACCTTCGCTGATATTCACTTAACGAGTAAATGGGTGAGCGAGCGCAGTTTTGATCTCCTCAAAATCTCCTCTGCCGCTTTGCCACTGGCGATCGAGGCGGGCTATCACCTGGTTCCCGCCGGTGGCGCGGTCGGACATGACTGCGGGCCGCTCTTGCTTTCCGTCAGCGCTAAGACTTCAGCAGCCGACCTTGCGGGAGCATCGCTAGCCATTCCTTCGCTCCATTCGACGGCTTATCGCCTCGCCCGCAAGTGGGCAGAACACCATCTCCCCGCTGGATTTGGTGAGGTGACCGAGGTTTTGTTTAGCGACATCATGCCCGCGGTCGTCAACGGTGACTTTGATGCCGGGTTAGTCATCCATGAGGCTCGATTTACCTTTGAGCGCTTTGGCCTGCATCAAATGGTTGACCTTGGACAGTGGTGGGAGGAGCAAACCGGGCTTCCCATCCCGCTGGGAGCCATCGTGGCTCGCGATGATGTGGTGGCAGAGCACGGAATTGATGCCTTGGCCCAGTGGTGTGCTGATTCGGTGAACTACGCGTGGAAAAACCCCGACGAATCTCGTGACTACGTCGCCGAACATGCAGATGACATGGATGCGGATGTTCAGCGAGCACACATCGCGTTGTACGTGAATCAATTCAGCGCAGGACTGGGTCCCGAAGGCCTTGCAGCGTTTGATGCGCTACTAGCTGACTAGTCCAGGTCGTCAGCAACGCCGCGAAGCAGGGTGGCAATTTTTCCGGACTGTGCTGGCGTGGGTCGTCGCCCATGACGCAAGTCATTGCCCAAACCGTCAAGCAACTTGATCAAGTCTTCCAAGATGGCGGCAAGGTCATCAGGATCTTTACGTGATCCTGTTGAAACTGACGGCAAGGGTTCAAGGAGTCGCACCGACAAGGCTTGTTCGCCACGTCGACCTTCGGCCACACCAAATTCCAACTTGGTGCCGGGCTTGATCGTCGTGACGCCAGCGGGCAGGGCAGACTCATGTAAGAAGACGTCGCCACCTTCATCATTAGCGATGAAGCCGAAGCCTTTTTCCTCGTCGTACCACTTGACCTTGCCGGTTGGCACGTCACACCCCTGATCTGTTTATTGCGGACTCACAGGATAGCCCAGACCGACCCGAGGCCGGACATGAGCGGGGCGAGTAAGATAGTGCGGATGTCCAAGCCCACGCCGTCCGAGACGATTTCGCCAGAACCCACGCAGGGCGGCCCGCGCAGCCTGGCTGACGATCTGCGCCGTCGCTATGATCAGGCCCTCGCCCAATTACTGCGGCTGCGCCCAGACTTGGTCAATCCAGTCCCGGCTGATTTACGCGCCCTTGCTGCGCGAGCCACCGGAGCACCGTCCATGGCGCGAGCCTTAGATCACTTCAATGCTTTTTCTCTGGCCGTTGCTTGCGTTGCCGCACAACACGATGACCCCATCGTCCCCGACGACGTGATCGCCGCGATCACCGAACGGGAACCACACGTAGACCCCGATCGCATTAAGCGCACTCTTGACCAGTTGCACGAACTCGGATTGACATGGGGATTGCCCGCCTACATCGCCATGGTGCGTGGATGTCGCGACCTCTTGCTGGCTCAATCTGAGGAGTTCATCAATTCAGCATTGGCCCAACCCATCCTCGATGACCCCGCCGACGCGGTGGTTCGAGCGCCGCAACAAGTCGCCATCTCTGCCGCGCAAAATGCGTTGGAGAGCGTGCGCTTAGTCGAAGCCCTATGTCGACTCTGGACGACTCAGCCCCCCAACGGACTGCGCACCGGTGGATTGAGCGGGCGAGACCTGGCTCGCACTGCCGATGAGCTCGATGTTGACCCGACCACAGCGGCTCTGCTCGTCGAAACGGCTTACAGCGCGGGTTTGATTGCCAACGATGGTGCTGCCGACTCCATCTTCACCACCACGACCAACTTTGATGAGTGGGAACAAGGCGATACCGCCACTCGATGGGTGACATTGGCTCGAGCTTGGCTACTCACCGACCGCGTTGCCGGACTAGTCGGTGCACGAGATTCCAAGGACAACAAACTTGCTGCTCTGTCGCCCGACCTAGAGCGCAGTTACGGCATCTCGTTGCGCCTCGCCGTTTTACAAGAGCTCGCAAGCCTGGCCGAACACACCTCCGTCAGCGACGCCACGTTGATCGCGCGTTTGGACTGGCGACGACCACGCCGGGTTGATCCGTCAAAGCACGCCTTCATCATGTGGACCACTCATGAGGCGGCAACACTTGGTGTCACCGGTCTTGGCGCACTGTCTCCTCACGGCGTCCAGCTCATCACTGACCCAGCAGGAACCAACGACGAAGACTTAGTGGTTTCCGCGCTCATAGTTAGCCTTCCGCAACCGGTTGACCACGTGATCTTGCAACCAGACCTGACAGCGGTTGCCCCCGGCCCGCTCTTGCCTGAGTTGGCTAAAGAACTTTCCCTTCTCGCTGACATCGAATCAACAGGGGGTGCAACAGTTTTCCGATTTAGTGAAAACAGTTTGCGTCGCGGTTTTGATCAAGGTCGCGACGCGGCCACCATCTTGGACTTCATCACCCAACTCTCGCGCACGCCCGTCCCGCAGCCTCTTGAATACGCCATCGCGGACTTGGCCAAGCGTCATGGTCAATTGCGCATCGGCAATGCGGCCTGCTACATCCGATGCGAAGACAACACCTTGCTGGATTCGGTCATGGCCGCGAGTGAGACGCAGTCACTGATGTTGCGTCGCATTGCGCCCAGCGTGGTGGTGTCTTCTGCATCACCCACCAACGTTATTGATCGGCTGCACGCCATGGGATTGACGCCCACAGCCGAAGGCCCCGATGGTGGCGTGGTCATTACTCGCGGAACGGGTCGCCAGCCAACAGCTCACCGGCCCATGGTTCGACTCCGCGATGAAGCCGGGCCCAACGAACGACTGTTGGCCGCTGCCGTCAAAGCTTTACGATCCGGCGAAGACACCGAAGGCCGGATAAATACTGAAGAAGTCCTGCCCACCCGACCGCTGCCCCCGCGCACGCCGCCAGCCAAGACGGTTTCCATTTTGCGCGCCGCCATCGACGAAGGTGCGGCTTTGCGTATCGGTTATGCCAGCAGCAATGGGTCGACCGTTGAGCACATGATTGACCCCGTGCGCGTCAACGCCGGACAAGTCACCGCCTACGACCATCGCGGCGGCGATGTACGCACGTTCACCATCAGTCGAATCGCCGGCGTTGAAGTTCTTGACCCTGGTTCACTTCCAACTACCGAGCAGGTGTGAGCATGACCGAAGGACCGCTCATTGTGCAAAGCGACAAGACCTTGTTGCTTGATGTAGATCACCCCCTGTCTCAAGAGTGCCGTCACGAAATTGCACCCTTTGCCGAACTCGAGCGCGCCCCTGAGCACATCCACACCTACCGCATCACCCCATTGGGATTGTGGAACGCTCGCGCTGCCGGCCACGACGCCGAGCAAGTCATCGACTCTTTGCTGAAGTACTCGCGCTACTCGGTTCCGCACGCATTGCTCATTGACATTGCTGACACGATGGGCCGCTACGGACGTTTGAAGTTGCTCAAGCACCCAGCCCATGGGCTGGTCCTTGAATCAACCGATCGCGCGGTCCTCGAAGAAGTCCTGCGCGCAAAAAAGATCATTCCCTTGATCGGCAAGCGCATTGACGAAGACACCGTCGTCGTGCATCCCAGTGAGCGTGGCCAGATTAAACAGATCCTGCTGAAGTTGGGGTGGCCGGCTGAAGACCTCGCCGGATACGTTGACGGCCAATCTCATCCCATTGAGCTGGTGCAAGATGATTGGGAACTTCGGACTTACCAGCGTGAAGCGGCAGAGAATTTTGCTAGCGGTGGAAGCGGAGTAGTCGTGCTGCCCTGTGGTGCAGGCAAGACCATCGTGGGCGCGGCTGCCATGGCCATGACCAAAGCCACCACCTTGATCCTGGTGACCAACACCGTGTCGGCGCACCAATGGCGACGCGAACTCCTCAAGCGCACCACCTTGACCGAGGATGAGATCGGCGAGTACTCCGGCGCGAAAAAGGAAATCAAGCCGGTCACGATTGCTACGTATCAAGTACTGACAACCCGCAAGAAGGGCGTGTACGCGCACCTTGATCTTTTCGATGAGCACGACTGGGGCCTGATCATGTACGACGAGGTCCACCTGTTGCCCGCGCCTATCTTCCGTTTCACGGCCGACATCCAGTCCAAGCGTCGTCTGGGTTTGACGGCCACGCTCGTGCGTGAAGATGGTCGCGAAGGCGATGTCTTTTCTCTCATCGGCCCTAAGCGTTATGACGCACCCTGGAAGGACATCGAAGCCCAGGGTTACATTGCGCCGGCTGACTGCGTGGAAGTACGCGTCACCTTGCCCGAACGTGAGCGCATCGTCTATGCAACGGCCGAGCGCGAAGAGCGTTACCGCCTTGCGGCCACGACCAAGATGAAGGAAAAGATCGTTCAAGCCTTGGTCGAAGAACACGCCAACGACCACGTCTTGGTGATTGGGCAATACCTCGACCAGTTGGACAGTTTGAGTGAGTCCCTGAGCGCCCCTCTCATTAACGGTTCGACTCCCGTCAAAGAGCGCGAGCGACTCTACGAGGCATTCCGCACGGGTGAAGTGCCCTGCCTCGTGGTGTCAAAGGTCGCTAACTTCTCTATCGACCTGCCCGAGGCAAACGTTGCGATTCAGGTTTCTGGTTCCTTCGGTTCGCGTCAAGAAGAAGCCCAACGTCTGGGGCGCATTTTGCGTCCTAAAGCGGATGGCCGTGGAGCACGCTTCTATACAGTGGTTTCCCGCGACACCGTTGATGCTGAGTTCGCTGCACACCGCCAAAGATTTCTTGCCGAACAGGGATACGCCTACCGCATCATCGACGCCGATGATGTGTTGAGTCCGAAAGCTGAATAAATGTCAATCTCAACAACTCGCCCCGCGTGGTATTCCAAGGTCTTGAATTGGTCTCACACCACTCGAAACATCGAGCACCTGCTGTACGGCGCCATCACCATTGAGGCGCTGATCATTGGTGTCCGCTACGAAAAGGTCGTGACCACGCCGGCAGGCTTGGTGGCTGTCGTCTGGGAGGCAGTCTTGGGCTTATCCGTTGCCTTCTTCTTTGCGTTCGCCCTGTCGCACAGGTTGTCCTCGCCGCATCCGGTGTCCTTCGGCGCCTACCTCAAGTTCATTCCCATCGTGCTGCCACTGATCTTGGTCGGCTTTTCCGCCTCGATCGGTGAGCTTATTGCCGATCTGATCACCCCAACCCTGGATTCGGTGACCTACGGAGCCGACTTCGGAATCATCGTCCTTTGCGGGGTGACGACTTGGCTTGCGGCCCTGGCCCATTCCCTGACTCGCCAGCGGCAAGTGGCTTTGGTCCTTGTAGTCGTGGTCTTCCTCACCGCAGTCGCCGAAATCAAAGACCTCATTAGTCACTGACCGGCGTTCAGCAGCCCAAAAGAAAACTCTCGGTTGCCCTTCACGTCCCGAAGCGCGCCCCACAACAATCCCATGTTTTCCACCAGCGCTGATTTGCTGATGTCGCCAATGTCGTGAGCATCGAATCCCATGCTGGCGGCCAACTCCAGAACGCTCCCCTTGGCTTCCGCATCATTGCCACATACCGGCATGAAGGGTGGAACGCCTGCAAACTGTGGGCGATCCAGGTGTTCATAACCGATGACGTTGAAGCACTGTGCTCATAGCCGATCACGTTGAAGCACTTGACCACATGCGCTTGCGGAATCAAGGACTGAACAAATTGACCACCGCTGGAAAAGTCCGCGGTACTAAAACCAGCCGGCCATGCACGGCCAAAGGGGTTAGTCGCATCGATCACTAGCTGTGCCTGGCCTATTCCTAGTTGCGGAACAATCTCGCCAGTAGCCACAAACGGAGTAGCAAGGATGACCGCGTCGCATCCCTGCGCACTACCCGAGAGCGCTACCTCGCTGTGAGCCTCGGGAACCCGACGAGCCATCCGCACTTGATGGCCCAGCGTCGTTAACGCAGACTCCAGCGAACGACCAACCTGACCTGCACCGACGATCGTGAATTCCACTTCTGCTCCTAGCAATTAACCCCAACGGTGATGTTGGATTACGAGACTAACTTCGAGTCTTACGGGCACGCAGCCCCGAGGCAATCAAACGGGTCATTAATTCGTGCGAAGAAACCAACTGGGCACCAGCTACGACGAGATCCTCTAGTTTGGATTCGGGAAAGTCATAGTGATCGCGATCAAATCCCCGTTCGGGGATTCCCAGACCCTGCGCAAAGGCATGCAGCTCATCTAATGACTCATCACTGACCAGGTGCCCCCACAACATTCCGTGGGCGGGCCACTTCGGTGGATCAACCAGGATGGTCATGGCTGATTGTCTCGTTTCGCCGATGTCAGGGCAAAAGTTAAGGGACCAGCCACGCGGGCTGATCCCTTAACCACAAACTGGGAGTGGACTAGAAGCCCATGCCACCCATCTCGTCGCCACCAGGTGCAGCAGCGCCAGCCCGTTCGGGCTTCTCGGCAACAACACACTCGGTGGTGAGGAACAACGAAGCAATCGATGCAGCGTTGAGCAGGGCAGAGCGGGTGACCTTGGCTGGGTCAATGATGCCCGCCTTGATCATGTCGACATACTCGCCGGTCGAGGCGTCCAAGCCGTGACCTGCAGGCAAGTTACGCACGCGCTCAACCACGACGCCGCCTTCGAGGCCAGCGTTGATGGCGATCTGCTTCAGCGGAGCTTCAACAGCGATCTCCACGATGCGAGCACCCGTGGCTTCTTCACCGGTCAAGTCCAACTTCTCGAATGCGAGCTTGGACGCCTGCAGGAGAGCAACTCCACCACCGGCGACGATGCCTTCTTCAACAGCGGCCTTGGCGTTACGCACAGCATCTTCAATGCGGTGCTTGCGCTCCTTGAGCTCAACCTCAGTTGCGGCTCCTGCCTTGATGACTGCCACGCCGCCAGCCAACTTGGCCAAACGCTCTTGCAGCTTCTCGCGGTCGTAGTCGCTGTCGCTCTTCTCAATCTCGGCACGAATTTGGTTCACGCGCCCAGCGATCTGCTCGGCGTCGCCCGAACCTTCAACGATGGTGGTCTCGTCCTTGGTCACGACGACCTTGCGAGCGCGACCCAACAAGTCCAACTCGGTGGTGTCGAGCTTGAGGCCGACTTCTTCAGAAATGACCTGACCGCCGGTCAGGATTGCGATGTCTTGCAACATGGC
>JAPLBW010000208.1:7361-8159 GCA_026392555.1 Actinomycetota bacterium | reverse complement strand
GACCAGATTTGCCCACAAAGGGTTCGCCCGTCTCGTCCTCTTGGGCACCGGGTGCTTCGCCCACCACGAGGACTTTGGCGCCCTTGGGGTGGTGGCCGACCACCACCGTGGCGCGCGTTGCGGACAGTCCTTCGCACAGGACACACGACTGAGCAGCCGATACGAGCGCCTTGAGCGACTCGAGCGAAGAGGAATTCGAACCCAGCGAGTCGGGCGTCACTACGCATCCCCGAGTTGCACTGGGGTGAGCGAAACAGGTGTGACCCCATCCTGCTCACCCACGTCGGCCGCGACCTCTACCCACTTGGATTCGCCTCGTTGAGCCTTTCGCACCGCCCACACCGTCGCACTGGCAGCCACTGCAGCACCAATTAATGCACTGGTGCGACTCAAGCCAGACTTCACGCAGAGCCATCCGCGAAGACTCGGGGAACCCGCGCACCAATTCGCGTGACAATCTCGTAGCCAATGGTTCCGGTTACCTGAGCCCAGTCATCGGCCGTCGGTCCACCAGCTGCACCAGAACCGAAGAACACCACTTCATCGCCCTCATGAACATCCGCGTCCCCCACATCAATCATGATCTGATCCATACACACGCGACCTGCGACTACTTGACGTTCACCAGCGATAACCACCGGACCAACATTGGTCGCCCCCATTGGAATACCGTCCGCGTAACCCAACGGAACCAGTGCAATCGTGGTGTCGCGTTGCGTCACATAGTCATGACCGTACGAAACGCCTTGTCCAGCGGCAACCGGCTTGACTTGCGTGACAGCACCAGACAATTGCATG
>JAPLBW010000208.1:6998-7321 GCA_026392555.1 Actinomycetota bacterium | reverse complement strand
ACTGGCTGTAGTCCCAATTCCTCAGCAGTTCCCACCGCCGCACCTGGTGATAGGCCATAGATGGAAATTCCTGGGCGCACGAGGTCAAAGTGAGCCGATGGCGTGCGGAATGTCGCTGCACTATTGGCCACGTGCCGAAGCAAGGGCGTGACTCCTTGACGCTTGGCCTGTGCCACACCTTCAGCAAAAAGTTCTAACTGATGTTCAACAACCGGGTGGGCTGGTTGGTCAGCAAAAGCCAGGTGCGTCCATATCCCGACCACCTCAATGCTGTTTTCGCTCACAGCACGGCTAACCTCATCAAGCAGAAGGGACCATTCAGC
>JAPLBW010000208.1:0-6958 GCA_026392555.1 Actinomycetota bacterium | reverse complement strand
TTGCTGACGTGCCTGACTCGGTGGCGGCGATGCGTGCGCACTCCAAGCCCTTAAGGCTCGACACCGACACATCAACATCACGCCCAACAAGCTCAATCCATTGTGCCGGCGAATCGGTTTGGAGTAACCACGCCAGGATTGACGCATCAATACCGTTGGCCCGCAGTTCGATCGCTTCCTCAGGAAGTGCCACACCGAGGTACGACGCACCAGCTGCCACCGCTGCACGAGAGCACTCGACCAGTCCATGGCCATAAGCATCGGCTTTGACCACGGCCATGAGTTGAGCCGTTGGTGCAGCCGAGCACAGCACCTCAACATTGCTTCGCAACGCAGCAAGATCAATCCGCGCTTGTGCACGGGGGCGACCCACAGGCGTGTTCATCTGATCATTGTTTCAGGTTCGGCTTCCACGGATGGCAGCCACGGCGTCGGGGAGCGCATCAGCTAGTTCCCGAGAGCGCAATGGAGAGATCTCCCCCTTGCTGAGCAACTGCCCGGCCACACCGTGAATAAAGGCGGCCATGGAGCCTGCCTCTAGGGGATCAAGCCCAGCAGCCAAATACGTGCCGGCTAGACCGCTCAGGACATCCCCACTTCCGGCGGTGCCCAGCCACGAGGTTCCCGTGGAGTTTGCTCGTGTTGGCCGACCGGCGTGCGCCACCAAAGTGACGGGACCCTTTAACAAGACAGTGCAACCAAACCGAGCTGCGGCTTCTTGCACAAAATGCAGTGGGCGAGCTTCAACGTCGCTGCGCTCCACCGCCAGCAAACGCGCGAGCTCGCCGGCATGGGGAGTCATCAACGTGGCCGCCGCCCGGTGAGCAATCAACGCAGCCAAATCCGGTTGCTTCGAGACCAGTGTCAACGCATCAGCATCGATGAGAACTGGAGTTCCAGACTCCAACACTTCCTGCAGTAACGCCATCGAGTACTCGTCGGTGCCCGCACCGGGCCCGATCACCCAGCTTTGCACCTGTCCAACCAGCCCCATCATCTGCGCTGCCATTTCTGGAAGGGGGATATCCGGCAGCGGCATCGCAACGACTTCAGGGAACTCCTCGTGGACAAGGGCAATAACCGAAGCGGGCGCCAACAGGCGTATGTAGCCCGCGCCCGCGCGGATCGCCCCCGCAACACACAGCACCGCTGCGCCAGGAAATGTCGATGACCCGGCAACCACGCCGACCACCCCTCGGCGGAACTTGTCGCTGTCGGGGGCCGGTATCGGTAACCCTTCGACGACATCGCGCACTTGCAAGGCTTCAGTTACCGGCTCAGGCAACGTTGGATTCAATCCGATGTCCACGAGGTGAACTTTGCCGGCATAACCAGAACCAGGTTCAACGAGCAGTCCGGTTTTATAGGTCCCCATGCACACGGTGAGGTCTGCGGGCAACGCCACGCCATGGACCTCGCCGGTATCTGCGTCGACTCCGCTCGGCATATCAACGGCGATGACAAGCGCCTCATCAGGAATCTTGGCGACAACTGATGCAGCCGGTTCGCGCAAACCACCGACGCCACCGATCCCCACGATGCCATCAATGACTACTTCCGCGGTTTGCCACCACTGGAGATCTTCCAGGCCATCCAACGCATCCACGCCATGCACTCGACCCCCGGCAAGCAAGAGAGCATCAAGGTGGTCATGAGTACTGGTCCCCAACAACACCGCGTCGACTCGCGCCCCACGTGTTGCTAAGTGCGAGCCAGCCAGCAGCGCGTCCCCACCGTTATCTCCGCTTCCCACCAGCAGGACAACACGCAACCCATAGGCACCGCCACCGACATCAACAACAGCGGACACTAAACCAGTGGCCGCACGCTCCATCAACATTCCAGCCGGCAGGGAATGCATCAGAGCCGCCTCAACGGCCCTGATGGACGCAACATCGTGCGCCCTACGCACCCTCGGCCACCACCATCGCCGAGGCAATCCCCGCATCGTGGCTGATGGATAGGTGCAGGGACGTGACTCCGAGCTTCTGGGCTAATTCCGCAACCGTCCCGTGAATGACAAACGAGGGCTTGCCTTCCGCATCGTTGTGGATTTCAGCGTCAACCCAGTGCAATCCGGCCGGAGCTCCCAGAGCTTTGGCTAATGCTTCTTTGGCAGCAAATCGTCCAGCAAGCGATCCCACCGCCACGTGTTGCTCCGACTCGGTAAACAAGCGGCCGCGCATGCTGGGAGTGCGCTCGAGGGCTTGTTCGAAGCGGTCAATACTGACCACATCAATACCGATTCCGATGATCACACTGCTTACCCTACGACTTCCAGGCAATGCAGGCAGAGAACTTCGCTTTTCTTACGGACTATTCGACGGTAACAGACTTAGCTAGGTTGCGTGGCTGGTCCACATCAAATCCCTTGGCAGTCGCCAGAGCGCACGCAAAAACTTGCAACGGGACTACCGCCAAAATGGGCTGCATCAAGGTGGGCACCGCTGGAATGCGGATCAAGACATCGGCGTAGGGCTCGACATCGGTATCGCCTTCCTCGGCGATCACGATCATGCGCGCACCGCGAGCCCGGACTTCTTGAATGTTGGAAATCACCTTGTCGTGCAAGATGCTGCGCCCACGCGGGGACGGAACAATGGCGACAACCGGCATGCCCTC
Organism: Actinomycetota bacterium; assembly: GCA_026392555.1. Taxonomy (GTDB): domain Bacteria; phylum Actinomycetota; class Actinomycetes; order UBA12327; family UBA12327; genus AcAMD-2. The sequence goes on along the minus strand of JAPLBW010000208.1, from coordinate 4,336 downwards.
TTCCAGCAAGGCGATGGGTCCGTGCTTAAGTTCGCCGGCGGCGAAGCCTTCTGCGTGCATGTAGGCCAATTCCTTGACCTTTAACGCGCCTTCAAGGGCAACGGGATAGCCCACGTGCCGACCAATGAACAACACGGTCTGGGCATCGGCCATGGCGGTGGCCATTTCCCGCACTGGCTCCATCATGGTGAGCAGTTCTTCAATCTTGCTTGGCATTTGCGCCAGCTGTTCGACGTGGTGGCGGATTTCCTCGCCCCACTTCGTCCCGCGCACCTGCGCGAGGTACAAAGCCACCAGGTGCACTGCAACTACTTGGGTTAAGAACGCTTTCGTTGAAGCCACAGCGATTTCAGGTCCAGCATGGGTGTACACCACGGCATCCGATTCGCGCGGAATCGTCGAGCCATTGACATTGCACACAGCCAATACGCGCGCACCTTGTTCACGGGCATGGCGCAACGCCATCAACGTGTCCATCGTTTCGCCCGATTGTGAAATCGCGATGACTAACGTGTCTCGGGTCAGGATCGGATCGCGGTAACGAAACTCACTGGCCAGTTCAATTTCACAGGGGATACGCGTCCAGTGCTCAATCGCATACTTGGCGATCATCCCCGCGTGATACGCAGTGCCGCAAGCAATCAAAACGATCTTGTCGACGCTGCGCAAATCATCATCCGACAGTCGCATCTCGTCGAGAACCAAAAGGCCGTCGTCGTTAATGCGCCCCAACAAGGTGTCGGCCACGGCTTGCGGCTGTTCGGCGATCTCCTTGAGCATGAAGTAGTCGTAGCCGCCCTTTTCTGCGGCTTCCGCATCCCACGTCACTTCATATTCCTTGATCTGGGCCGGTGTTCCGTCAAAGTTGGTCACGGTGATGGAGTCGGTGCGCAGTTCCACTACTTGGTCTTGGCCCAATTCAATGGCGTTGCGGGTATAGCCAATAAATGCAGAGACGTCACTGCCGAGGAAGTTCTCGTTGTCACCGCGTCCAACGACCAGAGGCGAATTGCGTCGAGCCCCCACCACTACCCCCGGCTCGTCAGCGTGAATAGCCACCAGAGTGAACGCACCATCTAAGCGGCGGCACACCACACGCATGGCTTCGGCCAAACCTGTCGCGGGGTCATAAACCGAATCCAGCAAGTGAGCGACGACTTCGGTATCGGTTTCGGATTGGAATTCGTAATCCGCATCTTCTAACTCAGCCCGTAAGCGGGCGAAGTTTTCGATGATGCCGTTGTGTACGACGGCGATTGATTGTTCGCGCGTCAGGTGTGGGTGGGCGTTGCGATCATTGGGGGCACCATGCGTGGCCCATCGGGTGTGACCAATCCCGGTGCCAGAAGCAGGAAGTGTGCTCTCAGAAAGTGCGGTTTCGAGCTGGACTAGCTTGCCCGCTCGCTTCACCGATGCCACGGTGCCTTCGGTAACTACCGCGATTCCCGCCGAGTCATACCCACGGTATTCGAGTCGACGCAAACCTTCGAGGACAACATCGTCTGCACGCAGCGAACCGACGTATCCAACAATCCCGCACATACCCTCAGCCTAGAGGGCGAGGGCGGAAGAAACATGTGCGGCTAAACGCTGCGCGATATTTTCTGCCTCGTCTGCGGTAGCGGCTTCCACCATGACCCGAATAACGGGCTCGGTTCCACTAGGGCGCAGTAATACCCGCCCCGAACCTGCCAATTCGGCCTCCGCCACAGCAACGGCTGCTGCAATGGCAGCATTGTTAGCCAATCCAGCGCGGTCTACCCCTGGGACATTGATCAGGACTTGCGGCAACGATTGAACGACACCAGCAAGCTCAGCCAAAGACTTTCCAGTGATTGACAACTGTGCCAATAGGTGAGCCGCCGTCAAAATCCCGTCCCCTGTGGTGGAAAAATTACTCATCACCACGTGGCCTGACTGCTCGCCACCGAGGTTGAAACCGCCAGCTCGCATGTGTTCGAGAACGTAGCGATCGCCCACCGCGGTTTCCACCATCGAGACGCATCGAGACGCCGGCTTGGTCCAGAGCAATCTTGAGGCCAATGTTGCTCATAACGGTCGCTACTAACGTGTTGTGCGCAAGCGTTCCCGCCTTACTCATAGCCAAAGCCAAGATTCCCATAATGTGATCGCCGTCGATCAGTGTTCCGTGCGCATCAACGGCTAAACACCGATCGGCATCTCCATCGTGCGCGATGCCAGCATCAGCCCCGTGCGCAAGGACGGCGGCTTGCAGCGCCTCTGGGTGGGTCGAACCACAGTTGTCATTAATGGACCATCCATCGAGTCGGTCAGAGAGCACCACAACGTCCGCGCCAAGAGCGCGCAGAGTTTGGGGACCGACCGCCGAGGCGGATCCATTAGCGCAGTCGACAACAACGCGTAACCCATCAAGGCGGGTGGGCACGGTCGCGACCAAGTAATCAACGTAGGTCTGCGAGGCCATCAGATCCACACTCACCCGACCGACCTTTGCACCGACCGGGAGAGGAGTCACAGCATCAAGACCAGCCTCAATGGCATCTTCTTGCTCATCGGTGAGCTTGTCTCCACCCGGGCCGAAAAACTTAATGCCGTTATCGGGCATCGGGTTATGGCTAGCCGACAGCATCACGCCCAGAGCCGCGCCTGTTTGCTTGGTCAGCAACGCAACCGCAGGGGTGGGAACAACACCAATGCGAATGACATCAAGTCCCGCGCTGGCCAAACCCGCAACAACTGCCGCTTCGAGGAATTCACCGGAAGGCCGCGGATCACGACCAACAATTGCGTGCGGTCGCTCGCCGCTAGCCAACACCGTTGCCGCAGCTCGACTCAAGCGCGCCACGGTGTGCCTCCTAACTGTGTAAATGCCACTGCCCCGGAGCGTAGTCCGAGGCAGTAGTGAAGTTTGCGATATCCGCGCGATTAACGCTTGGAGTATTGCGGGGCCTTGCGGGCCTTCTTCAGACCGTACTTCTTACGTTCCTTGGCACGTGGGTCACGTGTAAGGAAGCCCGCCTTCTTCAAGGTGGGACGGTTACCTTCAAGGTCAATTTCGTTCAAGGCACGAGCAATACCCAAACGCAGGGCGCCAGCTTGGCCAGAAACGCCACCACCGCTGATGCGCGCGATCACGTCGAACTGCTTGTCGATACCCAAAACGGTGAAGGGGTCATTGACCAACTGCTGGTGAACCTTGTTGGGAAAGTATTCGGCCAGTTCGCGACCATTGACGACCCAACGACCGGTGCCCGGAACCAAGCGAACGCGCGCGATGGCCTGCTTGCGACGACCGGTAGCACCGGCAGGGGCAGTGATAATTGTGCGCGCAGTCTTAGGCGCGGGGGATTCTGACGTAAGAACGGTTTCACTACCGGAAGCATCGTCGTTGTCGGACTCGGCGTATGCGCTGTAGTCGTTCTCGGTGGCTGGATCAGTCACGCCACAGTTTCCTTTCGGTCGGTTGTGCAGTTGTCGCTAGTGATTACTGCGCAACCTGAATGATGTTGAACGTGGTGGGGTTCTGGGCCTGGTGTGGGTGCTCAGCGCCTGGGTAGACCTTGAGCTTGCCAAACTGCTGACGACCAAGCCTGGTGTGCGGAAGCATTCCCTTGACCGCCTTTTCGACGACCTTGCGTGAATCCTTTTCCAACAAGTCGGAGTACGAGGTGGCCTTCAAACCGCCGGGGAAACCCGAGTGGTGAAAAGCCTTCTTGTTCTGCAACTTCGCGCCAGTCAATGCCACTTTGTCAGCGTTGATGATGATGACAAAGTCACCCATGTCGGCATGCGGGGCGAAGGTGGGCTTGTGCTTACCGCGCAACAAGGCTGCGGCCTGCGTGGCAAGACGACCCAACACAACATCAGCGGCATCAATGACGAGCCACTGACGGTCTGCATCGCCAGGCTTTGGGCTATAGGTACGCACGGGACTGCCTTCACTTTCACATTGAACGGGTACTCGCCCCAGTGGGGGAAGGGTTAAAGGGTACCTTCCACGCCTCTAGGCACAGCCAGCGGGTCGGCGCCGCGGCTCCTAGGCGCGCCGGCGACGGGTTCGCTCGGCTTGCGCCGGCAGATCCTCATCGGGTGGGTAAACGATCTCCTCAAGGGTCAATCCCAGGGCTGGAGCTACCTGAATCGCGGCCGTGCGCTCCAGGGCTTCGGCGGTCCTGGTGATCCAGGCTGGCTCATGCCTGCCCTGACCCACATCTAGAAGGGCTCCCACGATCGATCGCACCATGGAGTGGCAGAACGCATCGGCCTCCACGGTGGCCACCACCAAGCCATCGTCGGTTCGCGAAAAGCTACAGCGAATCAACGTACGAATAGTTGTGGCTCGTTCGCGCTTGCG
>JAPLBW010000018.1 GCA_026392555.1 Actinomycetota bacterium | reverse complement strand
TCGTGGTCCCTGGTCGCACGACTCGTGTTGTGGCTGTTGACCAGTTAGTCCCGGGATTTCCTCAACTTGCCATGCACGTGGTGGTCACAGCTGGCCGGCTAGGGATGGCGGTGAGCACGTCAGAGCGTCGAGGACGCATTGCATTGGGCTCCGATTTCATTCCTGCGGCTGCCGCGCCAGCCCAATCAGTGGTGATCCCCGCAATTCCTGCGATCAAGGGGACAGCATCCTTGGTAGTTTTGGCTCCAGGAGCAGATGACGCCGATGTACGCATCAAGGTGATTGGCTCGGATGGAACCTTCAGTCCGGTGGGCGGTAGTCGCGTGACGGTGGGCGCGCGTTCGGTTCGCAGTATTGACCTGACAGCCGCACTTCAGCGGGAAAACTCAGGATTGATCCTTGAATCGGACCAGCCGATCACCGCAAGTGTAAGAGTGCGCTTTAAGCCTCAACGTGGATCGAGTACCGAATTTGCTTGGACATCGGCAACTCCAGCGATCACCAACGTTGCCGTTGAGCCCATCGCTCGCAAGGGTGAAGGATTCAATGCACGTTTGATTATTAGTTCTCCGAATTCGGTTGGCCACTTTGAATTGATTGAGACAACTCGAGGTGGCGTGGTTCGCAAGCGGGAGTTCAGAATTGATTCGGGAAAGACCACCAGTATTGCTGTGGGAATTGGTCGGCGGCCGACGTGGTTTACTGCCCTCGTTCGGGTGCTTCCTGATTCGGGGCCCCTCTACGCGGGTCGTGTTCAGTTCTATTCATCCTCGGGCGGGCAATTGTTGAGCATCTCCCCCCTCAAGAATGCTCGGATCAATGTTGACGTTCCGCAAGCCCTGCCTGATCTCTCGGCCGCGGTCCCCAGCGCCTTTTAGCGCGACACGCCTAGGTCCCAAATGCGTTGATCCTCGGTGCACTGTGATTTCGCAGGTAGCGTCTGAGCCGTGACTTCCCTACGTAGTTGCACCCGCTCAGTGTGCAATCGACCCGCCGTAGCCACCCTGACGTACGTCTATGCCGAATGCACGGCAGTCGTAGGTCCGCTGGCCGCTTATGCCGAACCCCATTCCTATGACCTGTGCGAGATGCATGCAGCGCGACTAACTGCACCCCGAGGTTGGGAACTTGTTGCGTTGGAATTTGACGCTGCTGATCTTGCACCTAGTAGTGACGATCTCGAAGCGTTGGCTAACGCCGTGCGTGAAGCTGCTCGTCCGGCGGTTGCTGCTGCTGGCGGCGGCGGACCCGAACTCATCGAAGTTGGACGCCGCGGTCACCTTCGCGTGCTTCGAGACTATTCGCCCGAGTAGTTCGCGCCGTTACTCTCGCTCGCGAGGGGTAACGCCATAAGTCCTGATGGGTAGGCTGACGTGGTGCGCAATCTTTCGGCCATCGTTAAGGCCTACGACATCCGTGGTGTGGTTCCCGATCAATGGGATGTTGATGAAGCGCGCGCGCTGGGTGCTGCATACGCGCATATTCTGGAAAGCGAGCGCGTGGGGGATTCCCGCCGAGCTCTGGTGTTGGGCCGGGACATGCGCCCCTCATCGCAGTGGTTGGGCGATGCTTTTGCGCACGGGGTGTGTTCGCAGGGCTGGGATGTCATTGACATCGGCTTAGCGTCTACCGACGGTCTGTACTTTGCTAGTGGCTCCACGGACTTGCCTGGCGCGATGTTTACCGCAAGTCACAATCCGCAGGAATACAACGGCATCAAGTTGTGTCGTGCGGGCGCGACGCCCGTGGGTCAAGACACCGGCCTAGCTGCCATTCGCGACCTTGCGCAGAATGGACCACCATCTTTTGATGGCCCCCTTGGAGAACTCAGCACAGTGGATGTCTTAAGTGACTATGCGAGTTACCTCCTAAACCTCGTCCCCATTAATCCCGCGCGCGAGCTAACCGTTGTTGTTGACGCTGGTAATGGCATGGCTGGATTGACTGTGCCGGCGGTGTTGAACTCACCGCACCTGAAAGTGATCGAGATGTACTTCGATCTTGATGGGACGTTTCCGCACCACGAAGCCAATCCCATTGAGCCCGCGAACCTCGTAGACCTCCAGGCCAAAGTCCTGGAAGTGGGTGCGGACATTGGTTTGGCTTTCGACGGCGACGCTGATCGTTGTTTTGTTGTTGATGAGCGTGGGCTGGCAGTCTCACCAAGCGCCTTGACTGCGCTGATCGCCGACCGCGAATTAGCCCTTCATCCAGGCGGCACAATCATTCACAACCTGATCACGTCCTGGTCCGTGCCCGAAGTCGTGCGCGAAGCCGGGGGAGTACCGGTGCGAACGCGCGTGGGCCACTCATTCATTAAGGCCGAGATGGCGACATCAGGGGCAGTCTTTGGTGGGGAGCATTCAGGCCACTTCTATTTCCGTGATTTTTGGCGAGCGGATTCTGGAATGTTGGCGGCTTTGCACGTGTTGTCTGCATTGGCTCAAGCTCCTAGCGATGTCACTTTGTCCACTCTCTTGAGTTCGTACGATCGTTACGTTGCCTCCGGTGAAATAAATTCCACGGTGGCTGATCAGCAGGCAGCGATCGCCCTGGTGCGCGCGGAGTATGCGGATTCGGATGTGGCTATAGATGAACTCGATGGCCTTACCGTTGCTGGTGGCGATTGGTGGTTCAACCTCCGACCGTCCAATACAGAACCACTTTTGCGCCTCAATGCTGAAGCCCGAGACCGTGGTGTGATGATTGAGGTACGTGATCGGGTTTTGGGACTAGTGCGAGAGGGAAAGTAATGGTGGCTACCTCGTTGCTTGCGATTCTCGTGTGTCCTGCCTGTCGTCATACCTTGAGCGAGGTCGCTCAGTTTCCGAATGAGTTGGTATGCGCTTCCTGCGCTTTGGGCTTTCCGGTAGTTGAGGGAATTCCAGTGCTCCTTCTAGATCAAGCGCAGGCCCGCTCGTGAATTTTGATGACACGATTCTCGACAACTCCCTGGCTCTAGCTGCGGGCGATTCTGAAGGCATGCTCCAGGCCATCGCGACCAGTGGTGCGCAGGTTCGTCGGTCATTGCTATGGGTGAGCGAAAACAGCGAACTATTTTCCGCACTGGCCATTGACGGACGTCCGCGCGCACTGATTGTGTGCGGAATCGGTGGTTCAGCAGTAGCCGGAGACATCGTCCGCGCGGCAACGATCGGTCAGTCACCTATTCCCATCCTGAGTCACCGCGGGTATTCACTGCCCGCGTGGATCGGCGCCCTCGACGTCGTCATTGCTATTTCGTGCTCGGGTGAAACCGAAGAAACGCTGACAAACTTTGATGAAGCCGTTCGTCGTGGTTGCCGAGTCGTCGCCATCGGGGCCACGGGCTCAGCCCTGGCCAAGCGCGCTGAGCAGGCGAAGACGCACTTCGTGGCTATCGATGCAGGTGGCCGTCCACCGCGCGCCAACCTCTGGTCCTTAACGATCCCTGTGTTGAAGATCGCAGATGCTGTTGGGGTGGCGAGTTTTCCCACGAGTTCCCTTGAGTCGATCGCGGATGCACTGGATGAAGAGGCCCAAGTCAGTGGCCCGCACAGTGATTTTGATCAAAACCCAGCGAAGACGCTGGCGTATTCGCTGGCCGGAAAACTCCCTGTTGTCTGGGGAAGCACACCACTGGGTGGCGTCGCTGCCTATCGTTTTGCCGCCCAGTGCGCGGAAAATGCTGACTACCCCTGCTTGCATGGTGAGTTGCCCGAGCCCAACCACAACCAAGTGGTGATGTTCGATGGCGTGCTCGGAGCCAAGCTGTCGAGCGATGATGATGTGTTTTCCGACCGCTTGAGTGACCAGTCGGCGGACATGGCGTTGTCCTTGTTCTTGCTCCGCGATCTTGATGAATACGACAAGAATCGCCGTCGCGCCCAAATCTGTGTTGAACTTGCCAACGAACGCGGAATCGCAGTCCAGGAAATCCGCACCGATGCTGAACATGCGCTGGCTCGGTTTGCTGCGCTGGTGGCTCGTATTGACTTTGCCACGAGCTACCTGGGTTTGGGTTTCGGTATTAATCCCAGTGATATCTCGCCGATCATGGCGTTGAAGGATCGAATTTCCCGGTGAGTGCTGACGGGGGTACCAAGGCGGTCATCGCTGCGCTGTCAGCCAACCTTGCCATCGCCGTGGCTAAGTTTGCGGCAGCAGCAGTGACAGGTTCGTCATCCATGGCATCTGAGGGTGTGCACTCGCTGGCCGATTCAGGAAATCAAATTTTGCTTCTTGTTGGTGGTAAACGAGCTGCACGTCCTGCGACTGAGTCTCATCCGTTTGGCTATGGTCGGGCACGTTATGTCTACGCCTTTGTGGTGTCGATCGTGTTGTTTACGGTGGGTGGATTGTTTGCCGCGTATGAAGGCTGGCATAAATTTCGCGAACCTGAACCGTTAGATTCACCGCAGTGGGCTATTGGCGTTCTCATTTTTGCCATCATCGCTGAGGCATTTTCTTTCCGCACCGCCATTGTCGAATCAAACAAGACGCGAAATTCACAGCCGTGGTTGAAGTTTGTTCGGTCTAACAAAAGCCCCGAACTCCCAGTAGTGCTGTTGGAGGACCTCGGTGCCCTCATTGGACTCGTTTTGGCTCTCGTGGGCATCAGTGTGGCGACAATCACAGGGGATGGGCGCTTCGACGGTTTGGGCTCAATCGCCATCGGGATCCTGCTGATTATTATCGCCGTTTTCCTGGCAGTGGAAATGAGTAGCTTGCTGCTAGGGGAGTCGGCCTTGCCGGAATACCAGCGCGCCATTGAGGCTGCCTTGGCGGATTCAGGCGTGATTGAGCGGGTAATCCACGTCAAAACCTTGCATTTGGGACCTGATGAGTTACTCGTCGTGGCCAAGGTGGCTGTTGTTGATGATGGGACCTCTGCCTCAATCGCTGTGGCCATTGATGCGGCTGAAGCGCGGGTCCGAGCAGCGGTGCCGCTGACCTGCATGATCTATTTGGAGCCAGATGTGGATCGCAATAAGTAAGCAGTCCCCTGAGCGATCCCACGAACAACCTGAAACAATGCTTGTAACAATGTGCCACCGCCTTACTTGAGGAGAACCCCATGAGTGCTGCGCCCGATTTCAAGGTCGCCGATTTATCCCTGGCTGACTTCGGACGCAATGAGATGCGTCTGGCTGAGCACGAGATGCCGGGCTTGATGGCCATGCGTAGTGAATTTGGAAAAGTTAAGCCACTCACTGGTGCTCGCATCATGGGGTCATTGCACATGACAGTGCAGACCGCAGTCTTGATCGAAACACTTGTTGAACTCGGTGCCGATGTTCGTTGGGTTTCCTGCAATATTTTCTCAACTCAGGACCACGCGGCCGCTGCAGTGGTGGTCGGCCCCAGTATTGGGACTGCACTGAAAAAGCTTTTTTGTGGCCCGATGGTGCTGGCCCAAACATGATTCTTGACGACGGCGGCGACGCAACGCTGTTGGTACACAAGGGCAAGGAATTCGAAGAAGCGAATTTCGTTCCCCAAGCCGGTCCTGAAGATAGTGAAGAGTACGCAGTCATCTTGGCCCTGCTGGCTAAGACGTTGAAGGAAACCCCCAACCGTTGGACCGCCGTGGCCGCTGGCATTAAGGGCGTCACGGAAGAAACCACCACGGGTGTGCACCGCCTCTACGAGATGTTCCGCGATGACAAGTTGCTGTTCCCAGCCATTAACGTCAACGACTCCGTCACGAAGAGCAAGTTCGACAACAAGTACGGATGTCGCCACTCCCTGATCGACGGCATTAACCGCGCTACTGATGTCTTGATCGGTGGAAAGGTCGCACTTGTTGCCGGCTACGGCGACGTGGGTAAGGGATGCGTTGAATCATTGCGAGGCCAAGGTGCTCGCGTAATCGTCACGGAAGTCGATCCCATCTGTGCCCTCCAAGCGGCGATGGATGGCTACCAGGTAGCGCGCATTGAGGATGTCATCGGAATCGTTGACATATTTGTGACCGCCACTGGTTGCTACGACGTCATCACCGCTGAGCACATGAGCCAAATGAAACACCAGGCCATTGTGGGAAACATCGGGCACTTCGATAACGAGATTGACATGGCTGGTCTGTTTGCGTTGCCAAACGTTAAGCGCAACACGCTCAAGCCACAGGTCGATGAGTTCACTTTCCCCGACGGCCACTCAATCATCATTTTGTCGGAAGGTCGCCTGCTGAACTTGGGCAATGCCACCGGGCACCCATCATTTGTGATGTCCAACTCCTTTACTAACCAGGTGCTTGCACAAATTGAAATCTTTGTCCGCACCGAGCAATACCCCATTGGCGTGTACACCTTGCCCAAGCATTTGGATGAAAAGGTTGCTCGTTTACACCTTGGTGCACTGGGTGTGGAATTGACCGAGTTGAACAAAAAGCAGGCCGAATACCTCGGTGTTCACATTGAGGGTCCATACAAGTCTGATCAGTACCGCTACTAAGGCTGCTGCATTGCCAACGTCCGAGGCTGACACCTCGCTTGCGGTCACGTCCCCCAAGGCCTTAGTTCTCGCAGCCGGCCTTGGCGTGGTGGGTGCGATTGCCGCGTCGTTGTTCCTTGCATTTATTTCGCTAGGCCAAACAGCGCTCTGGGAAAAACTGCCCGAATCGTTGGGCTATGACCAGCCACCGTGGTGGCTCATCGTCCTAGGTCCGTTAGTGGGCGCTGCCTGTGTCGTCGTGGCCTGGAAGTTGCCAGGAAAGACTGGGCTTGGTCCACTCGATGGTTTTCATTTTGATGTCAGGCCGGCTGTTGTCGGGTCAGTGCTTCTCGCCGCGGTTGGAACCATCATTTGCGGGTTGTCCCTGGGCCCTGAAGCTCCCTTGATTGCGTGTGGAACCGCAGTCGCTGCATTCCTCGTTCGCAAACAGCCAGCGCAAGCCCAGCAATTTGCCATGGTGTTGGGGGGAGTGGCCGCCATCGGTGCAATTTTTGGCAATCCCTTTGTCACGGGTTTTGTGCTTCTTGAGTTTGCGGTTATGGGCGCTCTACCGACGCTGATCTTGATCCCCGCCTTTGTTGCTTTGGCTGCGGGATACCTCGTGCAAATTGGCGTAGGTCCATTTACTGGGCTTGGAACACACAGCCTCGCTGTTGATGGGCTTGCTAGCTATTCACAAGTTCGCGTTATTGATCTGGTGGGCGCACTTGCCATTGCTATTGCGGCGGCGGCCGTAGCCGTGCTGGCGCGCGGCGTGGGTATACAGGTACTTGGTCTTGCACGTCGTTACGCGGTCGTGGCGCTCGTAGCAACTGCGGTTATCACCAGTGCACTTGCACTACTTGTACGTTCGCGCAGCGATGCGTCCATTGACGCGGTGATGTTTTCCGGCCAGGAAGGTATGGCTGAGATCTTGACTTTGACGTCGGTTTCAACGGTGCTGCTCGTTGTTGTCGCCAAACTGATCGCGTATGGCTTTGCGCTGGGCTCAGGATTTCGAGGCGGGCCCATTTTCCCCGCTGTATTCCTGGGTGTTGCCACAGCGACGGTACTGACCTTGGTTTTTCCGTCCTTAAGCCTTACCGCGATGGTGGTGGTCGGGATTGCAGCATCAACAGCGGCAGCCCTGAAACTACCGTTTACCTCTGCCTTGCTCGCGCTACTCATCGTGGCTGGGGCCGGGATGGACATCGCTCCGTTTGCCATCATCGGGGCAGTGCTTGGCCTGATCGTTCGACTAGCCCTAGACCGCACTGGCTTGCTAGATGTGCCAAGCCGGGAACCTAGTCACGAGCGATAAGCGTTCTGGGTGAGGGTCCATCTGTTCATTCCAGACTAAGAGTGGGACGATAGGCGCGTGAAGGGTCGCGTGCTGGTCGTTGATGACGACCTCTCTCTTGCTGAAATGCTAGGCATTGTTTTGCGTAGCGAGGGTCTTGAACCTTCCTTTTGTTCCGATGGCGACAAGGCCATTGACGCGTTCCGTGATTCCAAACCCGATGTCGTTCTCCTCGACGTCATGCTCCCGGGCAAGGACGGTATTGAGATTTGTCGCCAGATTAGAGCCGAGTCTGGGGTTCCGATCATCATGCTGCCCGCACGCACCGACACGGTTGATGTTGTCTTGGCATTGGAAACTGGCGCTGACGACTACGTCATGAAGCCCTTCAAGGCCAAAGAGTTGGTCGCTCGCATTCGGGCCCGGATTCGCCGGCTCGAGCCAGAGACCATCGAGATGCTTAACATTGGTGACTTGGTGATCGATGTTGCCGGACACAGCG
>JAPLBW010000134.1 GCA_026392555.1 Actinomycetota bacterium | reverse complement strand
GTGGAGACGCAGCACATTCACGGCCGTGAGGGTGTTGCGCTTGGCAACACTGGAGTACTTGCCACGAAGTTCAAAGGTTCCATACCGGTAGCGGTGGCTCTCGCCTGAAAAAGTTGATGCGGTTGTGGCGTGGAGGACGGCTGGAGCCGTTCCATTGACACCAGGGTGGCGTGTACCAGACCAACGAACAACCAATGGTGAACCGGTCGCCACCAGGATTCCATTTCGCTTGACCTGGGTTTGTGTTCCCACAATCGAAATCACGGCAACATCTTTTTCCGTCAATTTGATGGTTTTCGTTCCGACAACCACCGTGGCGCGGGCCGGAGCGGAAGTCAGGCCTTCAACGCGCATGCGCATCGACGTCTTGAGGTAAGCCATACTCACGCGGACGTCCATGTCGTCGCGGAACGACGTCACCGCAGCACCCGTGTAGTAGTACTCAAGAATTTGCTTGGCGGTACGACCCTCAGTTGCCTGACCGCGCGCGCCAACCTGGCTCATCCCGATGCCGTGGCCCCAACCACTACCGGTGAAGGTAAACGAAGCGGGAACACTGGAGCTGGCAGCCTGCGCGATTGTCGGCACGGCCAAAATGCTCACGAAAATGGCAGGGACACTCAGCAACGCACAAGCGCGTGAGATCCAGCGGTTCATGAGGTAAGTCCTTTACGAGGGGAAGGTGCCCAGGACCGCGGCACACATATTCATCGGCAAGACCCCAGCCGGACTTAAGCCCCCATTTGGGGGTTTCTAGGCACAAAAAGGTCTTTTTTCGGGCGGTCGGACACAGTGCGCCCCACGTGGATAGGGTCAGCGCTACCGTCTTTAAGGGAGCGTTATGGACAAGGTCGTCGCTTCAGCCGCCCAGGCCGTGGCCGATATCAGCAGCGGAGCCTCGCTAGCTGTCGGTGGATTTGGGCTCTGCGGAATCCCCAGCGAGCTCATCGCGGCTGTCCACGCCTCCGGAGTCAGTGACTTGCGTGTGGTCAGTAACAACTGCGGTGTTGACGACTGGGGTTTGGGAATCCTGCTCAGCGCCAAGCGCATCGCCCGCACGACGTCGTCCTACGTTGGCGAAAATAAAGAATTCGAGCGCCAATTCCTCACGGGTGAACTTGAGGTTGAACTCGTTCCCCAAGGCACGCTTGCTGAGCGACTTCGTTCTGGTGGATGTGGAATCCCTGCGTTCTTCACCGCAGCAGGTGTCGGTACACAGGTCGCCGATGGTGGACTTCCCTGGCGCTATAACGCGGATGGTTCCATTGCCCTGGCTTCGCCAGCGAAGGAAACGCGTCAGTACCACGGAACCGAATACGTACTTGAGGAATCCATTACTACTGACTTCGCACTTGTTCGAGCCCTACGTGGCGACCGCCATGGCAACTTGGTGTTCCATGAAAGTGCGCGCAACTTCAATCCCCTCGCTGCGATGGCTGGCAAGATCACCATCGCTGAAGTCGAGGAACTCGTGGAGCCCGGCGACCTCTCCCCCGACAGCATCCATTTGCCTGGTGTATTTGTGCAACGCGTTGTTGCCCTGACGCCGGAACAGGCTGAAAACAAGCGCATCGAGCGCCGAACAGTGACCCCTGCCAGCACTGCCAAAGAAGGAGTGGCCTAATCATGGCGTTGACTCGTGAACAACTAGCCGCTCGAGTTGCTCAGGAACTCGAAGACGGTCAGTACGTCAACTTAGGCATTGGCCTTCCCACTTTGGTTCCCAACTATTTGGCGGCCGGCGTAGAAGTCGTCTTGCAAAGTGAAAACGGAATCTTGGGAGTTGGTCCGTACCCCCTCGAGGGGACCGAAGACCCTGACCTGATCAACGCTGGTAAGGAAACCGTCACCATCTTGCCTGGTGCTTCCTACTTCGACTCATCGTTGTCGTTCGGAATGATCCGCGGTGGCCACATTGATGCTGCGATCTTGGGCGCTATGCAAGTCTCACGAACCGGCGACCTCGCTAACTGGATGATTCCAGGAAAGATGGTCAAGGGCATGGGTGGCGCGATGGACTTGGTCCACGGTGCTAAGCGGGTCATTGTGATGATGGAACACGTTGCCAAAGATGGTTCACACAAGATTGTTGAAGAGTGCACGTTGCCCTACACCGGGCGAGGCGTGGTGGAACGCATCATCACGGACCTGGCCGTTATTGACGTCACCGACGACGGCCTCATCCTGCGCGAACTGGCACCTTCGGTCACGGTCGAGGAAGTCACGCAGGCAACGGGGTGCGCCCTCCAAGTGGCCAGCGACGTTCGCACCATGACCATCGCTTAGGCACGCTGAGCATCATGAAAAAAGCATCCATCCTGCTCGTTACGAGCAACGGTACCGGGATGGGTCACCTCACGCGGCAAAGTTCCATCGCCCGTGCACTCGGTACGGACGCGGATGTTTTCATTCTTTCAATGTCCTCAGGTATTACCGTCCTTGATCAATCCGAGTTTCGAACTGAATTCCTTCCCAGCTACCAAAAGCGTTGGATGCCGCGGCGTGACTGGCACCAATACTTGCGCCAGCGAATAGTTGCGCTTGCTCGCGAAATTCAAGCCGACATCATTTGCTTTGATGGGGTGGCGCCTTACGAGGGACTCATTCGTTCCCGCAGCGACCTCCCACAAACGGCCTTTGTGTGGTTTCGCCGCGGCTTGTGGCGGCCGGGCACGAATCTTCACGCGTTTCGCTCGGCGCCCTTTTTTGACCTCATCATTGAGCCAGGCGACTTGGGTCAATCGCGAGACCAGGGTCCAACCAAAGACCTCGCTGCAGCTCGCATCGCACCGGTTTCGCTGCTGGATGTGTTGGACACCTGCGACAGAGATGAAGCGCGACTGACTCTCGGCCTTCCGACTGAAGGCAAGATCGCTCTTGTCTCGTTAGGTTCTGGAGCAGTAGGTCTAGATGCGGAACTAAGGGAAGCAGCGTGTGCCCATGTGCTCGACCAGGGCTGGCAGGTGGCTACTACCCAAGCCATCTTGGAAGGCTCCATGTCCGCAGCCAACGGAGTGCATGTACTTCAGCGAATCTACCCACTGGCTCGATACATCAAAGCTTTTGATTTGGTGGTTTCAGCTGCCGGGTATAACGCTGTCCACGAGTTTGTGCCAGCTGGTATCCCTTCGGTCTTCGTCCCCAACACTCACACCAGCACCGATGACCAGGTTGCCCGCGCTCAGGGATGCCACGACGCCGGTTTAGCGGAGTGGTCACACCCAGACGTAGGGATTGCTGGCCTCACCGCAGCGATTGACCAAGCAATCACCAACAGTGCCGAGATTTCCCACACTATTCAGCGTCGGGCCGCGGGTGCAGGAGGCAGCCAAGAAGCTGCCGCACTCTTGCTGAAACTTGCAACCACCTTTGGCACAGACCACCCATCGCTGCCAACGCGAGCCAAGCGCAATCAGTTTCTTTGGCAGCAAGATGCAAAGCGCTTACTCCGCTCAATGATCAGCACAAAGATCATCCCCTCTCGCAGACAAATCAGTGATCCTGCGGACCTGCTCGAGGTGAACCTTGAGATCAGCCGCGAGTCCATGCCCCCTGGTGTCGTTGCTGAATCCACGGCTGCCGGAAGTAGCCCCACTTCTGCTGGCCAGCTAACCCTGCGACAAACCAGTGAGCTCACCACTGACCTTGTGCAAGGCAGCGATCCCTTCGAACACATTTCGCCGAACGCGTCCCTGGCATATTGGCAGGAGCGTACGGCGATCTTGCATCGGTTCTACCGGATCAAATCCACTAGTATGAGCACGCGGAAATGACCCAGCTCCACGGATCAAAATGGCACAAAGGAGGCACGTACTGTGGCTGACCAGCCCCCCATTCATGTGGATGTTGTGGTCATCGGCCTGGGATACGTGGGGTTGCCACTGGCGCAAGGTGCATTGAACCGGGGACTCTCGGTCACAGGGCTCGATCTCTCGACAAGAGTCATCGACACGTTGATGTCTGGCAGTTCGCACATTGATGACATCTCTGATGCTGACGTAAAAAAGATGCTGGATCAAGGCTTCACGGCTACGAGCAATCCTGAGGTCCTTGCCGGAGCCGACGCAGTCGTGATCTGTGTGCCAACACCGCTTGATTCTGATGGTGGCCCGGACCTCGCAGCAGTACACGGGGCAGTGGACACCATTCGGCAGTATCTGCACAAGGGAATGCTTGTCGTCCTTGAATCCACCACCTACCCAGGTACCACCGACGATGAAGTGCGACCGGTTCTTGAGACCACCGGCCTTCTTGCTGGCACGGATTTCCATCTCGCCTTTTCACCCGAACGCATTGACCCTGGCAACGAAACCTATGGCATTCACAACACGCCAAAGGTTGTCGGTGGCGTCACCGCGCAATGCACTGAGGCTGCAAGTGTGTTTTACAGTCAATTTGTTGACACTGTCGTTCCTACGAAGTCAGCTCGCGAAGCAGAAACAGCCAAGTTGCTAGAGAACACATACCGGCACATCAACATTGCTCTCATGAACGAAATGGCGCAGTTTTGCCACGACCTCAACATTGACCTCTGGGATGTCATTGAAGCAGCGAAGACCAAGCCCTTTGGATTTCAAGCGTTCTACCCGGGACCAGGCGTTGGCGGACATTGCATCCCGATCGATCCGAACTACTTAGGTTTTCAAGTTCAAAGCAAATTGGGTTATCCCTTCCGATTTGTCGAGCTTGCTCAAGAAATCAATGCTTCAATGCCCACCTACGTATCGCGGCGTGTGCAGGAAGCTCTCACGGCACAAGAGAAAGCGATCGAAGGTGCTCGAGTGCTTTTGCTAGGAGTGACCTACAAGGCCAACATTGCGGACGAACGGGAGTCTCCAGTTCGCCCCCTGGCTGACGAGCTAGTCACCCTTGGCGCGGCCATTTCTTATTTCGACCCTTACGTCGAACACTGGACCACCGCATCAGGAAGTTACGACCGAGTCCCAGACCTCCTGACTGCCGTGGCCGAAGCCGATTGTGTCGTGCTCCTTCAGGCACACGCTGACTTCGACTTTGATGCAATCGCTAGAGCCTCGAAGCTACTTCTCGACACTCGTGGCGTCCTAGCCGCGTCAGCAAACGTCACTCGACTCTAGGGAGTCCATGCGGTGCGGGTCCTGGTCGTAACAGTCGTTCATCGACCTGACGATGCCCGTATTCGGCAGCGCCAAATCTCCGCCCTGCTTGATGCCGGGCATACCGTTACTTATGCTGCTCCCTTTTCGGCTTGGGGAGTCGAACCAAGTCCAGCGGAAAATCTCACCCTGATTGATACGCCCCGCTCAAGCGGGATCAAACGGATGAAAGCGGTACGGGCTCTGCCCGCTCTCCTGGGTGACGAACTCAATCGCGCCGACGTCTGCCTAGTGCATGATCCCGAACTCGTTCCGTGGCTATTGCGCCAACGAGGACACCCAGCCGCACTGGTCTGGGACATTCATGAAGACACAGCGGCCGCTGTCAGCATGAAGAGTTACGTCCCTGCGCTTCTTCGTCCGTTCGTTCGTTGGTACGTGCACAGGCTTGAGGCGCGCGCGGAACGTTACCTCCACTTGCTGTTGGCCGAGGACGCCTACCAAGAACGGTTTTCTTCGCCGCACCCGGTGATCCCCAACTCAACGCCCGTTCCTGTTGAGGTTGCTCAGCCCCACGCTCTACGGGCGGTTTATGTCGGGCGCGTGAGTAAGGCGCGTGGCGGACTCGATCTGATCATGGTGGGACGCGAGCTTGCAGCCCGTGGGTCAAAGGTCAGCATCGAGGTCATCGGAGATGCGGACACGGACATGGTCGGACCCCTCACCCAAGCCAACAGCGACGGGGACCTCATCTGGCATGGCTATCTCGAAAACCAGACCGCGCTGCGCATCATTGAGGGCTCTATCGCCGGCCTCTCGCTACTCCACGACGAAGAAAACTATCGACACTCACGTCCCACCAAAATTATCGAGTACATGGCCCGCGGAATTCCAGTGGTGACCACTTCCATTCCACTAGCGCGCCAACTAGTGGAAGACAACCACTGCGG
>JAPLBW010000219.1:1347-2080 GCA_026392555.1 Actinomycetota bacterium | reverse complement strand
TTGCGCAGGCCATGAGCGCGCACACAAGCAAAAATTTAGCTAGCTCCACGCCACTCACGATGCATAAGGCAAACACCACCAGCGACCGCAATTTGTCATCGCGCAATTGGAACAACCCCAACGAACGCCCTTGGCACATCAAGGCACACACCTGGTCCGTTCCGGTCCACCCACCAGCGGTGGCATCGGCCTGGGACAGCGGGATTCCATGCAGAACTAAGTCAGAGGTGTCTTCATCAACCTCGATCAAGGGAAAGCTTGCGGTGACTGCGTCATCGAGACTGACCAGGAAGGCATTCACGCCCTGATCACTATCGGCTTCGGGCAACGTCACCGCTGACTCGACGCTAAAGGGGCCAACTCTCGTGCGTCGCAAGGCCGTCAAGTGTCCACCCACACCCAAGGCCGCGCCTAAGTCGCGAGCAAGGGCGCGAACGTAGGTGCCTGTACTGCAGGACACTTCTACTTCCAGGTCGACCACACCAGGCTGACTGCGATCGGCGGCGATCACGTCAAAGCGAGACACGGTGACGGGGCGAGCCTTGAGCTCTACTTCCTCGCCAGCACGCACTCGCGCATACGAGCGTTTGCCATCGACCTTGATCGCGCTGATTTGCGTGGGAACTTGCAAAATGTCACCGGAGAGCTTGGCGACTTCCCGCGCAATCGCCTCATCGGTGCTAGCAGTGGCGTCGCGCTCTTCCAAGATGTCGCCCTCGGCGTCATCGGTGAC
>JAPLBW010000219.1:0-1298 GCA_026392555.1 Actinomycetota bacterium | reverse complement strand
GTGTAGTCCTTGTTGGTCAAGGCCAAGTGCCCTAGCAATCGGGTGGCCCGGCCAAGCCCCAGAATCAATACTCCGGTGGCCATCGGGTCCAAGGTTCCGGCGTGACCGACTCGACGCGTCTTGGCGACCTTGCGCAACCGACGCACGGCATCGTGCGAGGTGATTCCCGCGGGTTTATCAATGATGACTAGGCCGTGCGGTCCGGGCATAGGACCGCTGGAGGCATCAACGGATGAAGTCATCGGCGCAGATTAGCCCTGCAGGTGCGGAGCGACTGCCAGCGCAGCGCGAATGTTGGCCATCGCGGTGTCGAGGTCACATGTGGCGGTGTATCCAGCGGCGTACCGGTGTCCCCCACCACCCAAAGCGATGTTGACCTGGGCCACGTCAATGTGTCCGCGCGATCGCATCGAGACGCGGTACGTGCCATCCTCGTGCTCTTTCAAGACCACAGCGACTTCGGCTTCTTGTGCAACCCGCACCGCGTCAATCACTGATTCGACGGAGTCAATTCCAATACCTGCGGTGACGCGATCGCTAACGGGAACTGTCGTCCACACCATTCCCAACCCACCAACGGCATCAGTTTCCAACACCGCACGATCCAAAGCCGCTCCTAGGACCCGAACAAAACCCAAGGGTGCGGTGTCGTAGAGCTGGCGAGCAATCGCATCGTGCTTGATTCCGGTGGCCATCAAGCGAGCCGCCACTTCGTGGACATGAGGCGTCGTCGCCGCATAGCGAAACGATCCGGTGTCGGTAATCAATCCGGTGTAAATGCACGTGGCCATGGCCTGATCGAGGCGCACGCCAAGTCGGTCAATCAACTTCAAGGCCATCACTGCGGTGGCAGGACTGTCGGGTTCAACGAGATGGTGCGTGCCAAAGCCGGTGTAGGACGCGTGGTGATCAACCACGACCAAGGCTTCTGTGTTCTCGGCACGTTCTTGATGAAGACCCAACCGACCAGCACTACTCGCGTCGAAGGTAAACACCACCGAGGTTTCCTGAGGAACATCAGCAGGTGCAACCAACAACTCTTGACCCGGGAGGAACTGCAAAATGCGCGGAACGACAAAGGGGTCATCGCCAAAGGAGACCATCGGGGCGTTTCCCAATTCCCGCAGCGCTAAACCAACAGCCAGGGCTGAGCCCAGTGCATCACCATCGGGACTGACATGGGCAAGCAACAACGGACTCGGCGTTGAACGAGCAAGTTCAACGACCTCAGTCCAATCAGCTTCTGTTGCTCGCTGATCCCAGGCGGTGGTCACGACGAAGTCTCGTCCTCAGCAGGT
>JAPLBW010000030.1 GCA_026392555.1 Actinomycetota bacterium | reverse complement strand
AGGGGATGTATTCGCGAGGAATACGACCACCGGTGACACCATTGACGAATTCGTAGCCACCGACTTCACCGGCCGGCTCGATGTCGATGATTACGCGCGCGTACTGACCTGAACCACCGGTCTGCTTCTTGTGCGTGTACTCGACCTTTTGAACAGCCTTGCGGATCGTCTCGCGGTAGGCCACCTGTGGCTTACCAACGTTGGCTTCGACCTTGAACTCACGACGCATACGGTCGACGAGAACATCAAGGTGAAGCTCGCCCATTCCGGCGATGATGGTCTGACCAGTTTCTTCATCGGTGCGCACCTGGAAGGTGGGGTCTTCTTCAGCCAGTCGCTGAATAGCCATGCCCAACTTCTCTTGGTCACCCTTGGTCTTGGGCTCAATCGCCACGTGGATAACCGGGGCGGGGAAGGTCATAGATTCAAGAACAACGGGGTTGCCCGGGTCGCACAAGGTTTCGCCGGTGGTGGTGTCCTTGAGTCCCATGACGGCCACGATGTGACCCGCACCCATGCTCGGAATTTCTTCACGCTTGTTGGCGTGCATCTGGTAAATCTTGCCAATGCGTTCCTTGCGGCCCTTGACGCTGTTGAGCACCTGAGTTCCGGTTTCAAGAACACCGGAGTAGATGCGCAGGTACGTGAGCTTGCCCAAGTGCGGGTCGGTCATGATCTTGAAGGCAAGAGCGGCAAAAGGCTCTGACTCTGCGGGCTTGCGAGCGATGATGACTTCTTCATCGTTCACCTTGTGGCCTTCAACGGCACCAATGTCGAGCGGGGAAGGAAGGTAGCGAATCACTGCATCGAGCATGGGCTGAACACCCTTGTTCTTGAACGCGGTGCCGCACAAAACAGGGTTGATCTTGTTGCCCAAGGTTGCCCGACGAATGGCAGCAATCACATCGGCTTCAGCCGGCTCGGCGCCATCAAGCTCAAGGAACAATTCTGCAAACTCGTCATCTGCGTCAGCGAGGGTCTCGATGAGGAGTTCGCGACCTTGAGCGGCTTCATCTGCGAGGTCTGCGGGGATCTCTTCGACTTCATAGTCTTCACCAAGCTTGGTTTCGCCGCGCCAGGTCAACGCCTTCATGCCGACCAGGTCAACAACACCAACGAAGTCGCCTTCAGCGCCAATGGGGACCTGCAGGACCAACGGGGTGGCGTTCAGACGGGTAACAATCATGTCCACGCAGCGCTGGAATTCAGCACCCGTGCGGTCCAACTTGTTCACGAAGCAAATGCGGGGGACGTCGTACTTATCAGCTTGGCGCCACACGGTCTCTGACTGTGGTTCCACACCGGCGACACCATCAAAAACGGCCACGGCTCCGTCGAGGACGCGAAGCGAGCGCTCCACTTCCACCGTGAAGTCCACGTGGCCGGGGGTGTCAATGATGTTAATGACGTGGTCATCCCACTGACAGGTGGTGGCAGCGGAAGTAATGGTGATTCCGCGCTCTTGTTCCTGCTCCATCCAGTCCATGGTGGCTGCGCCATCGTGAACTTCACCGATCTTGTAGTTGATACCGGTGTAGAAAAGAATGCGCTCCGTCGTGGTGGTTTTGCCCGCGTCGATATGCGCCATGATCCCGATGTTGCGAACCATGGAGAGGTCGATAGCGGTTGACGTAGTCACGCGTTCGTCTCCTTGACTGATTTCTTAACTAGCTAACGGATAAGGGGAAGGAATTACCAGCGGTAGTGCGCAAAGGCCTTGTTGGACTCAGCCATCTTGTGCGTGTCTTCACGCTTCTTGACACTGGCGCCGAGTCCATTGCTGGCGTCAAGAATTTCGTTCATCAAACGTTCGGTCATCGTCTTCTCACGACGTGCACGTGAGTAGCTGATCAACCAACGAAGGGCAAGGGTGGTGCTGCGACCGGCCTTGACTTCAACCGGAACCTGGTAGGTGGCGCCACCGACACGACGGCTACGCACTTCCAAGGTGGGCTTGACGTTGTCAAGGGCACGCTTCAGCGTCACAACCGGGTCAGTACCAGTCTTTTCGCGGCAACCGTCAAGGGCGCCGTACACAATGGCTTCAGCGGTTGACTTCTTGCCATCGAGCAAAATCTTGTTGACCAACTGCGTAACCAGCGTTGACTGGAATACGGGGTCGATGATGATGGGGCGCTTGGGAGCTGGACCCTTACGTGGCATTAGCCCTTCTCCTTCTTCGCGCCGTAGCGACTACGCGCTTGCTTACGGTTCTTCACACCTTGGGTGTCGAGTGATCCACGCACAACCTTGTAGCGGACACCAGGAAGGTCCTTCACACGGCCACCACGAACCAACACGATGGAGTGTTCTTGCAAGTTGTGACCAACACCAGGAATGTAGGCAGTGACTTCAACTCCACTGGACAAACGCACGCGCGCGACCTTGCGCAACGCGGAGTTCGGCTTCTTAGGAGTCGTCGTGTAGACGCGGGTGCACACACCACGACGCTGAGGGCTGCCCTTAAGCGCGGGTGTTTTGGTCTTTGAGACCTTGTCCTGCCGGCCCTTGCGGACTAGCTGTTGGATCGTTGGCACCGATGTTGTCCTTTTCGTGAAGTGCTGCACTTGGTGTTCGGTGTGCTTGCGTTGCCTCGTTCACTCCGGCCCACGCGGTCGGGTGTGTCGGAATGCGCGAACGCACACCAACTCATCCACAACACAGGAGAGGTATCGCGAATCAGACGGGTTGCGGGGAAGCCCACGTCGCTGCTGACTTGCAATTCCGATGCGACCAAACCCTAAAAAGGGCACTTTCACATCAGCGGTCCCGAGGCATCTCGGGCACGGCGGTGAACTGTACCGGAGTGCACTTTACGGGGTCCGAGGCGGGGGGTCTATTGCCCAGGGTCGAGGACGGCCATGAGGCCTTGCCACGCCTGAACGAAGGCCTGGGCGCCTTGCTCCTGTAGCTCAACTCCCAGCCCAGGCACGTCAATCCCGGACTCAGCAAAGGCCGCCAAGACCGCCTGGCTGGTACCGCCTGATCCATCGAGGATGTGCCCCACCCGGCCGTGATCGGCAAAAGCCTGGAGCGTGGCGGCCGGCATGGTGTTGATCGTGTTGGCGGCAATCAGCCCTTCGACGTACAAGGTGTCCGATGCCGAGGGGTCCTTCGTGGATGTGCTGGCAAAGAGCAGACGTTGCGGCCGACCGCCAGCGGTGGCGATGGTCTGTTGCGTTGTGTCGTTGAGCATCTGGACGTACGCGTGGTGCACTCTCTCCCCCACAGCCAAAGCCAACTTTCCTGTGAGTTCGGCTGGCACTCGACTAACCACTGCTGCATCCCACCTCGAGATGAACACCGAAGCAACCGATGCCACGTCGGCATTCAAGCCAGCAGCGATTCGGCGCATGATGCCGCGTTGATAAGCAGCCGCGCAATCGAGGTACTGCTGTAGCGAAAACAACAACGTGACGTTGACCGGAATGCCCCGGTAGATTGCTTCCTCTACCGCTGGAAGCCCTTGTGGCGTACCGGGAATCTTGATGAAGACATTGGGGCGAGCCAACCGCTGGTGCACCTCAACTGCTGCCTCAATCGTGCTCTGCGCGTCATAGGCCAACAACGGCGAAACTTCCAGCGAGACCCATCCATCGACTCCGTCGGTGCGTGCGTGCACATCGGCAAACACATCCGCGGCTGCTTGCAGATCTTCGATGGCTAGCTGCATGAACAACTCTTCTGGCGATGACGTTTCGGCAGCGGCAATGGCTGTCTGGTAATCAGAAGTTTCGGTAAAGGCTTTTTGGAAAATGGAAGGGTTGGACGTCAACCCCGTAACTGACAACTCATCCACGTAGCGCTGCAGCTCACCCGAACCCAGCATTCCTCGCGTGATGTTGTCAAGCCAAATACTTTGACCGGCGTTCTGCAGGGATTGAGTGGGGCGCATGTCCGACAGGCTACCGATGAGTCGGGGATCTTGGTGCAGGCCTCAGTACGATCAACCCACCTGCCCACTCGCGCCAAGGACTCCGATGAACCCATCCGACATTGAAAAGCAGGCTGCTGCCGTAGCCGCTGCCGCGCTGGTCGAAAGCGGCATGAAACTGGGATTAGGCACCGGATCCACGGTCGCGTTCTTGCTTCAAGCCTTGGCGGATCGCGCCATTGATGTGGAGTGCGTTTCCACATCACCTCAAACCGAAAAGATTGCTCGCGAGCTGGGGCTGAACGTTTCTTCTTTCGCCGGCCTCGATGGAGTCGCTCATCTGGACATGGCCATTGATGGAGCTGACCAAGTTGATCCAGCTGGCTGGATCATCAAGGGGGGCGGCGGCGCTCACACGCGGGAAAAGTGTGTGGCGGCAGCGGCCGACCGATTCATCGTGATCGTGTCCAGCGAAAAACTCGTTCCTGCGCTCGCTGCTCCATTGCCGTTGGAACTCTTGGACTACGGCTTGGCGGCTACCTTGCGGGCTTTGGGAACGGTGTCCTTACGCGATGTACCCCGCAGTCCTGATGGCGGCGTCATCGCCGACTGGCTCGGGTCGCTCGATGACCCGGCTTCTGTGGCCACTCGACTATCGGCCACTCCTGGGGTGATCGATCACGGACTGTTTAGCCCAGACATGACGGAGCGCGTGGTAGTTGCCGAAGGCACCACCACGCGCCACATCATGATTAACGCTTAATTACTACCGCGGAAACTGAAACTCATCCAGCGGCACGGCTTCACCTGATCCGCGACCGAAGTTCGAGTAGTCGTAATCAGCGAAGTTCTGCATCACTGAGTAGACCGCATTCTTGGCTTCCTCAGTTGGCTCGACCTTCACATCGCGGTAACGCTGCAATCCGGTGCCAGCTGGGATCAGCTTGCCCAAGATCACGTTTTCCTTCAGACCAACCAGCGGGTCAGACTTGGCGTTGATCGCCGCGTCGGTGAGCACGCGCGTGGTCTCCTGGAAGGAAGCCGCTGACAACCATGATTCGGTGGCCAGTGATGCCTTGGTGATACCCATGAGCTCGGGACGACCCGAGGCAGGAGTTCCGCCGTCAGCAACCACGGCACGGTTGACACGCTCAAAGGCAGCGCGCTCAACGAGTTCACCAGGTAGGTATTCGGTGCTGCCACCCTCGATGATCGTGATACGACGCAGCATTTGACGCACGATGACTTCAATGTGCTTGTCGTGAATCGATACACCCTGTGAGCGGTACACCTCTTGCACTTCGGCGGCCAAGTGGAGTTGAACTTCACGCATACCTTGAATACGCAGAACCTGCTTGGGGTCCTTGGCGCCAAGGATAAGCAGTTCACCAACATCCACGTGCGCGCCATCGGCGACCAAGAGGCGGGTACGGCGCGAGGTGATGTGCTCGATCTCTTCCGATCCATCGTCAGGAACGATCGTGATCTTGCGGGTGCGCTCGAGTTCTTCGATTCGCACTCGGCCAGCGACTTCGCTGATGGGTGCCACACCACGAGGGGTGCGGGCTTCAAACAGCTCCACTACTCGAGGCAAACCGTGCGTGATGTCATCACCAGCCACACCACCGGTGTGGAAGGTACGCATCGTCAGCTGGGTACCGGGCTCACCAATGGACTGAGCAGCGATGATGCCGACGGCTTCACCCACGTCCACCAACTTGCCAGTAGCCAACGAACGGCCGTAGCAACGTGCACAGATGCCAATTTCGGCTTCACAGGTCAGCACCGAACGAGCACGGACCTCGGTCACGCCCTTGGCAACCAACTCGGCCAGCAACGGTGCGGACAGGTCCTCGCCGGCCTTGGCCAACGTGGTGCTCTTGATCTTGACATCTTCGGCCAACCAACGGCCAACGACTGACGATTCCAGGTTCTCGACCTCGCGAAGGACGCCATCCTTGCCGACTTCAGCAATAGGCAACTTCAGGCCGCGCTCTGAACCACAGTCATCGTCGCGAACGATCACATCTTGTGAAACGTCGACCAAACGACGCGTCAGGTAACCGGAGTCAGCCGTACGCAACGCGGTGTCAGCTAGGCCCTTACGAGCACCGTGCGTGGAGATGAAGTACTCCAACACCGACAGGCCTTCACGGAAGTTGGCCTGAATCGGACGCGGGATGATTTCACCCTTGGGGTTAGCCACCAGTCCACGCATACCGGCGATCTGGCGAACCTGCATCATGTTTCCGCGGGCGCCAGAGTTGACCATCATCCACACCGGGTTGGTGGCCGAACGCTTGAAGTTTTCTTCCATGGCGTTCGAGACTTCGTTGGTGGCACGCGTCCAGATTTCAATGAGTTCCTGACGGCGCTCATCGTCACTGATCAAACCGCGGGAGTACTGCTTTTCGACCTTGTCGGCTTCGACTTCGTGCGCTTCCAAAATGCCGGCCTTGGCCGTAGGAGCAACCACGTCGTCAATCGAAATGGTGACGCCCGAGCGGGTAGCCCAGTGGAAGCCGATGCTCTTGAGTGCATCCAAGGTCGCAGCAACCTGTGACTTGGCGTAGCGCTCACACAGCTCGTTGACAATGGCGCCGAGCTTCTTCTTGTCGACCACGCCATCGAAGTAAGGGAAGTCGGCCGGAAGGGTTTCGTTGAACAAGGCGCGACCAAGCGTGGTCTCAATGCGCAATGGCTGACCAGGCTCCCAGCCCTCAGGAGCGGTTGCTCCCACGGCAGGAACAGCGTCATCAAAGCGGATGTGCACGCGTGCTTGGAGGTCAAGGTCGCCGCGGTCGTAGGCCATGACGGCTTCCGACACGGTGCTGAAGGCACGACCGGTACCAGGAGCGTTCTCCTTTTCACCGGTAAGGAAGTAGATGCCCAGCACCATGTCCTGCGTTGGTGAGGTAATCGGACGACCGTTAGCCGGCGACAAAATGTTGTTGCTTGACAGCATCAAGATGCGCGCTTCGGCCTGAGCCTCAGCTGACAACGGAAGGTGCACCGCCATCTGGTCACCGTCGAAGTCGGCGTTGAACGCAGTACAGACCAAGGGGTGAATGCGGCGTAGGTGCACGGTTCAACAGCACTGGGTGCTCAGCGATGATCTCTTCGAGAACGTCCCACACGACCGGACGTGCACGCTCAACCATGCGCTTGGCGCTCTTGATGTTCTGGGCGTGGTTGAGGTCAACCAAGCGCTTCATCACGAACGGCTTGAACAGTTCCAACGCCATCTGCTTGGGCAGACCACACTGGTGCAGCTTGAGCTGGGGACCAACCACGATGACCGAACGGCCCGAGTAGTCCACGCGCTTTCCGAGCAGGTTCTGACGGAACCGACCCTGCTTGCCCTTGAGCATGTCGGAGAGCGACTTCAGCGGGCGGTTGCCAGGTCCAGTGACCGGACGGCCACGACGACCGTTGTCGAACAACGCGTCAACCGCTTCTTGCAGCATGCGCTTTTCGTTGTTCACGATGATCTCGGGGGCGCCGAGGTCAAGCAGACGCTTCAAACGGTTGTTGCGGTTGATCACACGACGGTAAAGATCGTTCAGGTCAGAGGTGGCAAAACGTCCACCATCAAGCTGCACCATCGGGCGCAGGTCCGGCGGGATGACAGGAACACAGTCCAAGACCATTCCTGCCGGGCTGTTGGTCGTGGTTAAGAATGCGGTAACGACCTTGAGGCGCTTGAGGGCACGGGTCTTCTTCTGTCCCTTGCCGTTCTGCACGATGTCGCGGAGCTTCTCAGATTCGGCTTCCAGGTCAAAGGTTTCGAGGCGACGCTGAATGGCAGCAGCACCCATGCCACCTTCGAAGTAACGACCAAAGCGATCGCGCATTTCGCGATACAACATTTCGTCGCCTTCGAGGTCTTGAACCTTCAAAGTCTTGAAGCGGTCAAAAACGCGATCAATACGGTCAATCTCGTTGTCGGCACGACGGCGAACCGCAGCCATCTCGCGCTCAGCACCTTCGCGCACCTTGCGGCGAACATCGGCCTTGGCACCTTCGGCTTCCAACTCAGCAAGGTCGGATTCGAGCTTCTTGGAACGCTCGTTGATGTCGACATCGCGCTGCTTGGCGATCTTTTCCTTCTCGAGTGCGATCTTCTTCTCGTGATTAGGAAGGTCCTCGTGACGAGCGTCTTCGTCCACACTGGTGATCATGTAAGCGGCGAAGTAGATGACCTTTTCCAAGTCCTTAGGAGCAAGGTCAAGGAGGTAACCCAAACGCGACGGAACACCCTTGAAGTACCAGATGTGAGTTACCGGAGCGGCAAGTTCAATGTGACCCATGCGCTCGCGACGAACCTTGGCGCGCGT
Source organism: Actinomycetota bacterium (assembly GCA_026392555.1). GTDB lineage: Bacteria > Actinomycetota > Actinomycetes > UBA12327 > UBA12327 > AcAMD-2. Next base: position 15,381 of record JAPLBW010000030.1, on the reverse strand, counting down.
GACTTCAACACCGCAACGCTCACAGATGATGCCCTTGAAGCGCACTCGCTTGTACTTACCGCAGTAGCACTCCCAGTCGCGAGTAGGTCCGAAGATCTTCTCGCAGAACAAGCCGTCCTTCTCAGGCTTGAGGGTGCGGTAGTTGATGGTCTCAGGCTTCTTAACTTCGCCATGGGACCACAAGCGGATGTCATCGGCAGTAGCTAGGCCGATGCGCAGCTCGTCGAAGAAGTTGACGTCAAGCACGTGGATCCTTCTTTCTTTTGTCTTTGGGGGTGTAAGGCGATGGCGGGGCCGGCCTTACACCTCCTCGACGCTGCTGGGCTCGCGACGGGAAAGGTCAATGCCGAGTTCTTCGGCTGCACGGAAGACGTCGTCGTCTGTGTCACGCATCTCGATGGACTGTCCGTCGCTGGACAGCACCTCGACATTGAGTGCGAGCGACTGCATTTCCTTGACCAACACCTTGAATGACTCAGGGATGCCAGGTTCTGGAATGTTTTCGCCCTTGACGATGGCTTCGTAAACCTTGACGCGTCCAAGGACGTCGTCGGACTTGATCGTGAGAAGTTCCTGAAGTGCGTAAGCAGCTCCGTAGGCCTCAAGCGCCCACACTTCCATCTCACCAAAGCGCTGACCACCGAACTGTGCCTTACCACCCAGCGGCTGCTGCGTGATCATGGAGTACGGGCCGGTTGAACGAGCGTGAATCTTGTCGTCAACCAAGTGGAGCAGCTTCAAGATGTAGATGTAACCAACGGAGATCGGAGCCTTGAAGGGCTCGCCGCTACGACCATCGAACAACATGGCCTTACCGGATCCGTCAATCATGTGGTCGCCATCGCGGTTAGCGATCGTGGAAGCAAGAAGTCCAGTGATCTCTTCTTCCCGAGCACCGTCGAAGACTGGCGTGGCCACGTTGGTGCCAGGAGCACCTTCAGCAGCGCCAATCTCAGCCAAGCGGTTTTGCCACTCGCCCTCGGATGCTTCAACCTTCCAACCAGTCTTAGCAACCCAACCCAAGTGGGTTTCCAAAACCTGACCGACGTTCATCCGGCCAGGAACACCCAGTGGGTTCAAGACGATGTCGACGGGGGTTCCATCGGCCAAGAACGGCATGTCTTCGGCAGGCAGGATCTTGGAGATAACACCCTTGTTGCCGTGGCGGCCAGCAAGTTTGTCGCCGTCTTGGATCTTGCGCTTCTGCGCGATGTAAACGCGAACCAGTTGGTTAACGCCCGGTGGGAGTTCATCACCGTTCTCGTGATCAAACACGCGAATGTCAATGATCTTGCCGGACTCACCGTGCGGAACCTTCAACGAGGTGTCGCGCACTTCGCGTGCCTTCTCGCCAAAGATGGCACGCAACAAACGCTCTTCCGGCGTGAGCTCGGTTTCACCCTTAGGTGTGACCTTGCCAACCAAAACGTCACCAGGGACAACTTCGGCTCCGACGCGGATGATTCCACGGTCGTCGAGGTCCTTGAGGATTTCTTCGGAGACGTTAGGAATGTCTCGCGTGATTTCCTCTGGGCCCAACTTGGTGTCGCGGGCATCGATTTCGTATTCCTCAATGTGAATTGAAGAAAGAACGTCGTCCTGGACCAAACGCTGGTTCAAGATGATGGCGTCTTCGTAGTTGTGACCTTCCCATGGCATGAATGCCACGAGCAGGTTCTTACCAAGAGCCATTTCGCCGTTTTCGGTGCACGGACCGTCAGCAATGACTTGACCAGATTCGATGCGATCGCCTTCCGAGACGATGACCTTCTGGTTGTAGCTCGTGCCCTGGTTCGAGCGACGGAACTTAGCCAACTTGTACGTGGTGTAGGTGGCGTCATCGTTAGCGACTTCAACGTGGTCGGCGCTGACTTCAGCGACAACACCGCTCGAGGTGGCAACGACAACATCACCAGCATCCTTAGCGGCGCGGTATTCCATACCCGTTCCGACCAGAGGAGCTTCAGCGCGCAACAACGGCACTGACTGACGCATCATGTTCGATCCCATGAGCGCACGGTTTGCATCGTCGTGCTCAAGGAACGGAATCATCGCCGTAGCAACGGACACCATCTGACGAGGTGAAACGTCCATGTAGTCCACGTCGTTGGGCTCGATGTACTCGACTTCGCCACCCTTACGACGAACCAAAACGCGGTCCTCAGAGAAGGAGCTGGACGCATCCAAAGGCGCGTTGGCCTGAGCAATAACGTGCAGGTCTTCTTCGTCTGCCGTCAGGTAATCGATCTGGTCGGTCACCTTGCCCTTCTTCACCTTGCGGTACGGAGTCTCGATGAAGCCAAACTCGTTCACGCGGGCAAAGGTGGACAGCGAACCAATCAGACCAATGTTTGGTCCTTCTGGAGTTTCAATCGGGCACATGCGACCGTAGTGAGACGGGTGGACGTCGCGGACTTCGAAGCCAGCGCGCTCACGCGACAAACCACCGGGGCCTAGGGCCGACAGACGACGCTTGTGGGTCAGACCCGACAACGGGTTGGTCTGGTCCATGAACTGGGACAACTGACTCGTTCCGAAGAACTCCTTGATGGAGGCAACGACGGGACGAATGTTGATCAGGGTCTGCGGCGTGATGGCTTCGACGTCTTGGGTTGTCATGCGCTCGCGCACAACACGCTCCATACGAGCCAAACCGGTGCGGACCTGGTTCTGGATCAGTTCGCCGACAGTGCGCAGGCGACGGTTTCCAAAGTGGTCAATGTCGTCAGTCTCAACGCGAACTGGACCGGTAGGTGCATCCATTTCGGTTTCGCCAGCGTGCAAGCGCACGATGTACTTGATGACCGAAACAACGTCTTCAACCGTCAAGACCTTTTGAGTCAGCGGGTGGTCAAGGCCGAGCTTCTTGTTGACCTTGAAACGACCAACCTTGGCCAAGTCATAACGCTTCTCATTGAAGTAGAAGTTGTCAATGAGGTTTTGCGCAGCCTCAATCGTGGGCGGTTCGCCCGGACGCAACTTGCGGTAAATATCAAGGAGGGCGTTCTCTTGCTGAGTGCGCGGGCCTTCGGCCTCGATGTGATCCTTTTCCAGGGTCAGGCGCATAGATTCAAACTGGCCGAACTCTTCAAGGATCTGCTCGTTGCTCCAGCCCAAGGCCTTGAGCAAGATGGTAACCGGCTGCTTGCGCTTGCGGTCAACGCGGACCGATACGAGGTCCTTCTTGTCGATCTCGAACTCCAGCCATGCACCGCGGCTAGGAATGATCTTGGCGACAAAGGTGTCTTTGTCGGTGACCTTGTCAATGCTCTTTTCAAAGTAGCAACCAGGCGAACGCACCAACTGCGACACAACAACACGCTCAGTGCCGTTGATGACGAACGTGCCCTTATCGGTCATCAACGGGAAGTCGCCCATGAAGACCGTCTGGCTCTTGATTTCACCAGTTTCGTTGTTGGTGAATTCAGCAGTAACGAATAACGGCGCTGCGAATGTCAGGTCCTTCTCCTTGCATTCTTCGACCGTGTACTTCGGCTCGTAGAACTCAGGATCAGAGAACGCCAACGACATGGTTCCTTGGAAGTCTTCGATCGGGCTGATCTCTTCAAAGATCTCAGCAAGACCAGACTTGACTGGAATGTCGGTGCGTCCCGATGCGATGGCATCGGTGACCCGCGCGCGCCACAAGTCATTACCCAGCAATGAATCAAAGCTGTCGACTTGGAGCGACAAGAGGTTTGGTACCTCAAGTGGCTCGCGAATCTTTGCGAAACTAATCCGGTTGGGACCGGGTACGTGCGATGATGAAGTGCGCGAGGCGGCCAAAAGAGATCCTTCCCTGGGCTGGCGTCTCTGGTCGCGCGCAACTTTCACGACCTATGTCCACTGGTCATAGCGGTGCACAAAGGCACCACTAGGGCATGACAAACAATGGTTACAGGGAAATCGGAAGGCTGCGCAGGCTTAAATCATAGCCGAGGGGGTTTAGTCAAGTACCCGCACCCCCGAAAAGTGCACAAATCCCCTCGCAGGCAGGGCTCTAGGCACAAAAGAAGGGCCCAGGCGGAAATCCCGCCCGAGCCCCTCTTGGGTGAAGTACTTACTTCAAGACGACCGTGGCGCCGGCAGCTTCGAGAGCTTCCTTGGCCTTGTCGGCGTCTTCCTTCTTGGCCTTCTCGAGGACGGTGGCCGGAGTGGCCTCCACGAGGTCCTTGGCTTCCTTCAGACCCAGGTTGGTCAAGGTACGAACTTCCTTGATGACCTGGATCTTCTTGTCGCCTGCGGCTTCGAGGATGACATCAAACTCATCCTTTTCGCCTTCGTCGTCGCCGCCACCAGCAGCGCCACCAGCAGCGGGAGCTGCAGCAACTGCCACGGGGGCAGCAGCGGTGACTTCGAAGGTGTCTTCGAACTTCTTAACGAACTCAGAGAGCTCGATCAATGACATTTCCTTGAAAGCCTCAAGCAAATCGTCTGTACTCATCTTCGCCATGTCAGCGATCCTTTCGGGTTTGGTGCCGGCCGAGGCCGACGCTTTTGTGGGCGTCAGCCCTGCGGGGTTTCCTCGGCCGTTTCGGCTGCTTCAGCGGGAGCTTCTGCTTCAGAGGATTCGGGGGAAGAGACAACTTCTTCAGTTTCAGCAACAGCCTCTACTGGTTCAGCAGACTCGGTGGGCTCGTCAACTTCAGCCGGGGCTGGAGCTGCTGCAGGAGCCGAATTCGATGAATCGGCTTCTACCTTGGCGCGAAGCGCGTCGATGGTGCGTACTGCCTGTGAGAGCGGTGCAGCAAACAGTGATGCTGCGTTTTGCATGGAAGCCTTCATGGCTCCAGCAAGCTTGGCCAGCAAAACCTCACGTGATTCGAGGCTTGCGAGCTTCTTGATCTCATCGGCGGTAAGCGGTGCACCGTCAAGCACCCCACCCTTGATAACGAGCAAGGGGTTGTCCTTGGCGAAGTCACGCAGGCTCTTAGCAGCCTCAACCGGGTCACCCGAGATGAAAGCAATAGCTGAAGGTCCGACCAACAAGTCAGTCAGTCCCTCAACGCCGGCTTCCTTAACGGCGATTTTGGTTAGCGTGTTCTTCACCACGGCGTAGGACGCATTCGCACCCAACGCGGTCCGCAACTCTTTGAGTTGGGCCACGGTGAGTCCGCGGTATTCAGTCAACACAGCAGCGTTGCTGGATCGGAATTGCTCCGCCAGCTCGGCAACTGCTGCCGACTTATCAGGCCTGGCCATGGGCCTCCTTCCGTGGTGCGCCGATCATTCAAAACAAAAACGCTCCGGCGCAGGAGCGCACGGAGCGTGGATTACCAACCGCGAGGTTGATGCACGTTACGTAACACACCTGCGCAGGTCGTTCGAATTTCGAACCTTCGGTGGTTCCCCAAAATTCGGAGTCCCACAACCGGCGGTCATTGGCTAGGCACAAGGGTACGAGGTAGGGCTAGCCCAACCAACTCAGGGTCGGTCTGATCACCATTTCTGCAGAAATCACGAAATGTCACGCGTTGCGCAGGCACTTAGCACCAAGGTTGGGGCATGAGCATTCACTGGGATCCAGTCGTTGCGGCCAATGGCGCCGGCGAACTCTTGCAATACAACGGCGGCTTGACCTACAACCTGCGGGTTGCTGGGTCACAGACCAACAATGAGTTCTCCGTTGTGGAGGTCACCATTCCACCTGGTGCACTGGGTGCGAAACCCCACATTCACCGCGATCACTCCGAGCACTTCCACGTCATCTCCGGTGAGATCACCTTCACGGTGGGAGACAAAGACGTGGTAATCGGCGACGACAGCTGGGTTTCAGTAGCGCGCGAATTTCCGCACGGGTTTCGCAACGACAGCGACCAGCCAGCCACGTACCGCTGCATTTTCACCCCGGCCGGATACGAAGAAATTTTTCGGACCGTAGACGAAATCATCCGCACTGGTAGGGAACCCAGTGCGGATGAACTCGCAGAACTTAGAGCAAAGTACGGAACAACTCCGGCTTAAGCGTCCGTCTCGTCTTCCGTGACGTTGCGCGTGCGGTTGGGGTCAACAGCAATGCCTGGGCCCATCGAGGTGCTCAGGACGATCTTGCCGATGTAACGACCCTTGGACGAGGAAGGCTTGGCACGCAAGAGTTACGGTCCACGCGGAACTCAATCTTTCCGCCCTTGATGTCAGCCACTGCCTTAGCAATGTCCTGAGTCACCGTTCCGGTCTTGGGGTTGGGCATTAAGCCACGTGGTCCAAGGACTCGAGCAACCCGGCCCACCTTGCCCATCATCTCTGGGGTGGCAACGGCTGCATCGAAGTCAGTCCATCCGCCGTTGACCTTTTCGATCATGTCGTCGTCACCAACGAAGTCAGCGCCAGCTTGGCGGGCCTGCTCAGCCAATTCACCGGTGGCGAACACCAGCACGCGAGCGGTCTTACCGGTTCCGTGTGGCAAGTTGACGGTGCCACGAACCATTTGGTCGGCCTTACGAGGGTCAACGCCCAATCGCATGGAGACCTGAACCGACGCATCGAACTTGACGGTTGAGGTTTGCTTGGCCAAGCGCACTGCTTGCAGGGGGGTGTAGATCTGGCCTTCGGTGACAAGCTTGGCTGCGTTGTCGTAGTTCTTTCCGCGCTTCATAACTGCTCTCCTTGGTAGATGAGTCGTGGTAAGCGGACCGCGCTCGGCCCTCCCACGGTGGTGCTAGTGGTGCTTTAGTTTGAAACAGTGATGCCCATCGAACGAGCGGTGCCCGCGATGATGGTTTCAGCTGCTTCAAGATCATTGGCGTTCAAGTCAGCCAGCTTCACGGTTGCGATTTCGCGCACTTGCTCGCGCGTGATGGAAGCAACCTTGGTCTTGTGTGGCTCGCCCGAACCCTTTTCCACGCCAGCGGCCTTGAGGATTAAGCGTGATGCTGGCGGGGTTTTGGTGATGAAGTCAAAGCTTCGGTCTTCATAGACCGAGATTTCAACAGGAACGATCTGGCCGCGCTGGTTCTCTGTGGCCGCGTTGTAGGCCTTGCAGAAATCCATGATGTTCACGCCGTGCTGACCCAATGCGGGACCAACGGGGGGAGCAGGGTTGGCCTGGCCAGCCTGGATCTGCAACTTGATGAGGCCAACGACCTTCTTCTTGGGAGCCATGTCAGAACCTTAACTTAGATGGGAAGGGGCGGATCAGATTTTTTCGACTTCGTTCATTGCCAGCTCAACGGGGGTTTCACGCCCGAAGATTGACAACAAAACCTTGAGCTTTTGCGTATCTGGGTTGATCTCGATGATGGTGCCTGGCAAGGTCGCGAATGCGCCCTTAACCACAGTGATGGTCTCGCCGACTTCGATGTCGACCAGGGTTGCGGCAGCAGCGGCTTCTGCGGCTTCTGCGGCTTGGCCCTGTGCTACCGGAGCGAGAATGTTAATCACTTCGTCAATGGTCAGCGGTGACGGAGTGTGAGCGTGGCCGACGAATCCGGTCACGCCTGGTGTGTTACGAACAGTTCCCCATGAAGCATCAGTGAGCTCCATGCGCACGAGAACATATCCAGGGAACTTGTTGCGCTTAATCAGCTTGCGCTGACCATTCTTGATTTCGCTGACTTCTTCCATGGGAACTTCGATCTGAAAGATGTAGTCCTCCATGTGCATGGAGGTAACACGACTTTCAAGATTGGTCTTCACTCGGTTTTCGTAACCGGCGTAGGAGTGAATGACGTACCAGTCACCGATAGCGCGCAACATCTCGCGGCGGAACTCGGCGATGGGGTCTTCTTCGTCCTCGTCGGTTGACTCGGTGTCGGTTGGCTCAGTGTCAGTGTCGGTGTCGGTGGCAGTTTCAGCGTTGGTGGCGGCGTCAGTGGAGTCAGCAACCGGCTCGGCTACTGCCTCGTCAACTACCGGGGCGACTTCAGGCTCAACAGCTGGCGCCGGCTCGTCGATCGCGTCCAAGCCTGTGGCGGGAAGGGCTGCTGGCTCCGTAACGGGAGCCGCTGCCACTTCAGATGCAGAAAAGGTCAGGCCCGCGGCAGCCGAGGAAGCAGAGTCAACATCGGGTGTTGATTCCGTTGAGGTCACGGGGACTTCAGTCACAGTGCTTTCTTCTTCCCTTTGGTCTGACGTGGTCATGCTTAGCCGAAGATCCAGAAGTTCAGTTTTCCAAATCCCACATCAAGAACCACCACGATGGTGGCGAAGATGGAGGAGAAAACCAAAACAACAATGGTGTAGGTGATGAGTTCCTTACGAGTCGGCCAAATAACTTTGCGTAATTCGGCGATGACTTGACGGAAGAAAAGTTGGATGCGCGCGACAAGACCCAGGCGGTTCTTTGAACCGTCCTTGTCCTTGTCGGGACCCTTCTCGGCGCTGGCCTCTTGGCTCACGCTTTCCTCACCTTGGTTCATTGACCGGCGAACCGATCGTTCTTATTGAGCCGCGGTTGCGGTTCAATACTTAGGAGAGCGGCTGATGACCGCCTCCAAGCAGGGGCGACAGGACTTGAACCTGCAACCTTCGGTTTTGGAGACCGACGCTCTACCAGTTGAGCCACGCCCCTCCGGTAGTTGTCGTTCCTGCGCGCCCGAAATATCCCGACCAGAACTGGAACTTGCCTAGTATCGGCTGGCCAGAAGCCAACTAATGCTGGGCACGCTCACGCAGTGGCAACAAGCGCCAGAAAGACGAGTGTAAGTCAATGCCCGAGGGCGTAGACAGTCGGGTTCAGGCGTAATGGAACGATAGGGGCATGACTGCCCCTCACTCCCGTGTCTCCCAGCGCATTGGCGCTATCGCCGAATCAGCAACCCTGGCTGTTGACGCCAAGGCCAAGGCCCTCAAGGCCGCCGGTCGACCCGTCATTGGGTTCGGAGCCGGCGAACCAGACTTTCCCACACCGAGCTACATCGTTGATGCCGCGATCAAGGCATGCAGTGAGCCCGCCATGCACCGGTACACCCCGGCTGCGGGATTACCTGCGCTACGCGAGGCCATCGCAACAAAGACCGCGCGCGACAGTGGTTTTGCCTGTGAAGCAAGCCAAGTCCTTGTCACCAACGGTGGCAAGCAAGCCTTGTACAACGCGTTTGCCACGTTGCTTAATCCAGGCGATGAAGTCCTGCTTCAGGCTCCGTACTGGACCACCTATCCCGAATCGATTCAACTTGCAGGTGGCGTTCCGGTTGTCGTGATGACCGATGAAACGAGCGGTTACTTGGCCACCGTTGAGCAACTAGAGGCTGCCCGCACTGACCGGACGAAGGTTCTTGTCTTTGTTTCGCCGTCCAACCCGACTGGCGCTGTGTACCCACCTGCCCTGGTCAAGGCCATTGGCGAATGGGCTGTTGAACACGGAATTTGGGTTGTCACCGATGAAATCTACGAGCACTTGATTTACGGCGATGCCGAGTTCTCCTCTATGCCGACGCTGGTTCCTGAATTGGCCAACCAGTGCGTCATCGTCAACGGAGTGGCCAAGACCTACGCCATGACCGGGTGGCGGGTGGGCTGGATGATCGGCCCGAACGACGTCATCAAGGCTGCGACGAACTTGCAGTCACACGCCACATCCAATGTGGCCAACGTGTCTCAGGCTGCAGCTATCGCCGCGGTTTCTGGCGACCTGTCCGCCGTCGATGACATGAAGATCGCTTTTGATCGCCGTCGCCAATTGATCGTTTCTATGCTCAATGACATTCCTGGTGTGACGTGCCCCGAGCCTTTTGGTGCCTTCTACGCCTACCCGAGCGTTAAGGAATTGCTCGGCAAGGACATCGCAGGACACGTGGCGCACACCTCGCAGGAACTCTCGGCGCTCTTGCTCGACGAGGTTGAAGTAGCCGTTGTTCCCGGCGAGGCGTTCGGCACACCCGGCTTCTTGCGGTTGTCGTACGCGCTCAGCGACAACGACTTGACCGAAGGCGTGGGCCGGATGGCTAAGTTTTTGGGGCAAGCGAAGTAATTACCCTGCTTGGCTGTACCACTGGAGGAATCTGCGTCGGGCTAACCATGCGACGAACGTGGCAACAACTGCCACAACGATTAAGAAAACGGCCACGCCTGCCAAGCTTTTCGACAGGGCTGGTCCCCCGCCAGTGCTGGTCACAATCAGTTGCGCGATGCCGGCGGCAAAACCCATCAAGATCGCTGTGGTTGATAACGCACGCCAACGCACCATCGCGTTGAACAACGCACTGCCCTGCTCATCAAGAGGTTCCATCGAACTCATGAGCGCTCCAATGACAGACCAACCAGAGTGGGTTCGACGCTCAAGACAATGCCGAAGGCTTCGTCAACACTGTCGATGATGAGTCGGGCCAAGGCGATGACGTCAGTTGCACTTGCTGGGGACTGGGTGGTGAGAGCCAAGGTGTGCTTCGACGAAATACCAGCGGTACCAGCGCGAAATCCTCGAACAAACCCCGCCTGTTCAATCAACCAGGCGGCCGACGTCTTGATCTGGCCCTGGCTGGCGGGCCAACGCGGGGCTGCGGCCGGGAGATTGGCGGCTTGCTCGGCCGAAAGAAGCGGATTAGTAAAAAACGATCCGGCGGACTGGGCATCGGGGTCCGCCGTGTTGATCACCATTGACTTGGATTGGCGAAGCGCCAACACAGCCGAACGCACTTCGGCAAGCGGCGCACGTTGACCCACCTCAATGGACAGTGCTTGTGCCAATTCAGCGTATTCAACGGGGGTGCTCATCGTTCCCAGTGCGAATTGGAACGTGACGTCGAGAACCAACCAACGATCGTTGTGACGAAACATGCTGGACCGATAACCAAAATCACAATCAGCTGCAGCGAAAGTCTTGATGACCTTGTCCTGTCGGTCAAAGGTGCGCACCTGCGCGATGGTTTGTGCGACCTCTTGACCGTACGCGCCCACATTTTGAATCGGCGTTGCGCCAGTCGACCCTGGAATACCTGACAACGCTTCGATTCCCACCCAGCCTTGACCAACTGCGTGAGAGACGACGTCATCCCATGGTTCACCGGCTGCCACGGTCAATGTCACGCCAGCGCAATCACTGCGATCAACCACATCAAAGCCTCGAGTGAGCACGTGAATGACATCACCGAGGAACGGTTCATCGCTGATCACCACGTTGCTGCCACCAGCCAGAATGAGCACGGGACGGTCAGCTGCATCACTAGCCGAAACAGCTGCGATGAGGTCGGCTTCCGTGGTGACGGTGATGAGTTGATCCGCCGGGCCGCCCACCTTCAAGGTGGTCAGGGGCGCAAGGAGCGCCGCGGGCTCGCGATTCACCCCCACAATCTAAGCCCGAGGAGCGAGAACTTCGGGATGCGCGCGAAAGCGCTGCAAGAGTCGGTCATAGGTGCGCTTGGATTCCTTGTCGCGCATGGCTGGATCACTGTCGTGATACCCGCGATGGCGGTCTTGTCGAACCGGTAGGTCTGCAGGTCCTTGTGCGACCTTGCCACCGGCTTCGCGTAGCGCCAACGACCATTCCATGTCGGCATTGCGATAAAACTTTGCCTTGGGGTGGGGTCCGGTCTCCACTGCCGCAGCCCGACGGATGACAAACAAGTAGGAAAGCAGGGCATCGCATTCGCCCGGTCCACTGTCAACAAAACTTCGCCATTGATCAGCGACATCAACATTGACCCCGCGCCAGCCAGAAGCGGTCAATGACTCATCAGTTGTGAGCATCTCCATCAACGGCGTGAACGCATCGCCCGCAAGGACCGATGACAGGTCCATCACCACATGGAACTCACTGGTGTCCGCAGCGATAAGGGCGTTACGTGCAGCCGACCAACCAGTGCTGGTCAATGGTGCGTCAACGTGAAACTCTTCGATGCGACCGAGATGGGCTTTGGCCAGTTCGTGCACCACGACCCCAGCGCCGTCAACATTGCCCAGATCCAAAGCCACGATAACGGCATCCGCTGGGGAATGGTCAAGCAACGCCTGAATACACGTGCGGGTGTCATCAGGCCAGCCATCAATGACGAGAGCGATTCCCAGCGTGCGGGTAGCAGCAGCGCCGCTGTTGTCAGGCAGTCCCCCCACATTTGGTACGGAATCAAAAGGAGGAGCTTGCGTCAACGTAAAACCGTCAGCGGTGTCGAGCACCATCCAACCCGCTGAGCGAATGTCGGCACGCAGTTGATCAGACAAGGCAAAGTCTTTATCGGCTCGCGCTTGTTGGCGCTTGTCAGCCAGCGCTACTACCTCGGCAGGTGCAGTCACGACAGGTGAACCCATGCACGCGCTTGGGTCAAGACTTTTTGTCCTTCGCTGGTGACTGTCAAGTCGATACGCACACGCGAATCTCCATCGAGCTCAAGAATTTTTCCCGTGATCTCGACAGTGGTTCCGGCATCGGTGTCGGGGACAACGACGGGCTTGGTGAAGCGCACGCCGTATTCACGCAGTGCACCAGGGTCGCCAGCCCACTGGGTCAGGTAACGCGCACCCAAGGCCATCGTCAAGTTGCCGTGGGCAATGACATCGGGCAAGCCCACTTCTACGGCATGGCGCTGGCTCCAATGGATGACATTGAAGTCCCCCGAAGCCCCCGCGTAGCGAAGCAGTGTTTCTCGCGTCACGACAAAGGTGTGAGCCGGGAGTTCTTGGCCCACTTCGAGGTCTGTAAATACCGGCCGAAGACTCATACGGAATCCGCCGCGCTTCGTGCCACCAGCAAGGTGTAGGACGTGACGGCATGTTCGCCTTGAACGGTGGCAACATCCCCACGAAGAACGATCATGTCGTTGCCGGCCATCGATCGGATGGACTCAACAGTGACCACAACAGTGATCTCATCACCTGCGCGCAGCGGGCGGTCATAAACAAAACGTTGGTCACCATGTACAACCCGAGTCCAATCCAGGCCCAAAGCTGGATCGTGAACAACGGCGTATGCAGCCTCAAGGGTGACGATGGTGGCAAAAGTCGGTGGCGCGATGACGTCTGGATAGCCCAAGGCCAAAGCGGCTTCAACATCTCGGTATGCGGGACTGTCATCGCCAACGACATCAGCAAACTCAGCGATTTTCGCGCGCGACACTACATAGGGTTGCGTAGCGGGATAAACGCGACCAATGAACCCGGTATCTAACGGCATCGCGGTCCTTTAAGAACTATTTAGCGAGTTTCGCGGTGCGCAGTGTGAGCGTTGCAACGTGGGCAGTGCTTCTTGACCTCGAGGCGGTCAGGATCGTTACGACGGTTCTTCTTCGTAATGTAGTTACGTTCCTTGCACTCAACGCATGCGAGCGTGATCTTGGGACGGACATCGCTCTTGGCCATGATCGAGCCTTTCAGTTAAGTGGACTCGCAGAGGGGGCTGCGAGGTGGAACTTATCGTGCTGGTGCCGGACGGCTAGAAAACAACCGTACAGCGGTGGTAGCGAGGGCCGGACTTGAACCGGCGACACAGCGATTATGAGCCGCTTGCTCTACCAGGCTGAGCTACCCCGCCTTGGGGATTGACCTTCAGGCACAAAGACCAATCTTCCGAGCCCCTTTACGGAATCGAACCGTAGACCTTCTCCTTACCATGGAGACGCTCTGCCGACTGAGCTAAAGGGGCGACAGCCGTGAAAGGCTACCTGAAGACACCTGAGCGGTGAAAACCTGCCCTCGCTCCACCGGCCATTCGACGGTACTAGTAGTGCAAGGGCTCAGCCTTCGTGGTCAAATCAGTCCATGAGTTGGAAAGCAAGCGCCATCGAGGACCTGTCCGGCAAGACCGTGGTGATCACCGGGGCCAACAGCGGATTGGGCCTAGCAAGTTCCCATGCGCTGGCTGCCAAGGGCGCCCACGTCATCATGACCGCGCGCGATGAACAGCGTGGCTGGGCGGCTAAGGCCAAGGTTGAGCACGCCATTCCGGGGGCATCGGTGGAAGTCCGGCGACTGGACACCTCGTCCTTGGATTCAGTTCGATCCTTCACCAAGGATTTCTCTGGGCCACTGGACATCTTGCTTAATAACGCCGGCATCATGGCGATCCCCTTTAGCCAGTCAGTTGACGGCTACGAAATGCACTTAGCCACGAACCACCTCGGCCACTTTGCGCTCACCGCTTTGTTGCTCGAATCTTTGAAGGCTGCACCGGCTGCGCGCGTGGTGACGATTTCCAGTGTTGCAGGGAAGCAAACCGCAATGAGTTTTGATGACATCACCACTGAGACTGGCTATGAAAAGTGGTCGGCCTATGCGCGGTCCAAGCTAGCGAATTTGTTGTTCACCGCCGAACTGGACCGAAAACTGCGTGATGTCGGGTCCACCATTAGCGCGCTAGCTGCGCATCCCGGCTTGTCCGACACGAACTTGTTTCCTGACGACTCGGGAAGAATGGGTGGGATCGTCAAGCGGCTTGCTCAATCTGCTGATGCTGGCGCGCTGCCACAACTTTTTGCCGCAACCTCGCCCACTGCACAATCCGGGCAGTACTACGGGCCGTCATTTGCGGAATTTCGTGGCGGACCCAAACTCCTGAAGATGCCAACGGTCGCAGTTAGTGTGGAAGAAGCACAAAAACTCTGGGCGCAATCTGTTGATGTTACGGGCCTGGACTTTTCTTTCTAATTTCCTTTTGCTCTCCCGCACTAAAGGAGTCTGATGTCGACAGCCGGACAGCAATGGACCGCCGGGCTGGCCCAGTGGGGAATCCCCGATGACATCATCAAACAAGCACCGCAGTCCCCCTGGATTCATCCACCCGCGCTCTTTGAAATTCCCGAGGAGATCGAGGATTCGCCGTGCCACCAACGCGCACGCGAGGCATTGAGTGAGAACGGGTCGGTTATCGATGTGGGATGTGGCGGGGGGATGGCAACGTTTGCGATTGCACCACCGGCAGCACGAGTCACTGGCATAGATCACCAGTCATCGATGCTCGACTTGTACGCACGCGAAGCTGAGCAACGCGGCTTGATGCACACCGAAGTTCTTGGGGACTGGCCAGAAGTTGCCAACCAGGTCGAACGATCCGATGTCGTGGTGTGCCACAACGTCGCCTACAACATTTCCGACATTGTGCCGTTTATCCAAGCCCTCAATGACCACGCGCTTGAACGAGTAGTCATAGAAATTCCGATGGAACATCCTCTAGCTCCCATGCGGGGCTTGTGGAAACACTTTTGGGATCTTGAACGGCCGGCGGGACCCACCGCGCGGACTTTGTTCGACGTCATCAGCGACTGCGGATTCCCAGCTCACAGCGAACACAGGGAGGCGCCAGCCCGCGAACCCGTGGACTTTGATCAACACGTGGAATTCACCAGCGTTCGGCTGTGTCTAGGCCCTGAGCGTCGTCACGAAGTTGCTGAGTTCTTACGAGCACACCCAGCCGCACCCACGCGAACCGTCGCCACCATCTGGTGGGACACGACGTCCTAGGAGCAGGGCCAGGCAAGCAAAGCCGGGCAAGCAAAGCCGGGCAAGCAAGAGGGG
>JAPLBW010000040.1:15630-18320 GCA_026392555.1 Actinomycetota bacterium | reverse complement strand
CCCCCGTGGAAGAGCTCTTCCAGGGCGGCTCGACGCTGGAGGCCGTAAACCACGACCGATCGCTGGGACCACACAGCCGCGAGCGTAATCCCTATCTCGTGCGCTGGCACAGATACGTTCGGCTGAGGGCGAGCCGTGCGCAGGCGGCCCGATCTGCTCCATGTCCGACGCTCCAGTCCCCCGAGAGGCCCGTCAGTGCGAATTGATGTATCGTCCTGATACATCAGTCCAACAGATCCACCCGAATGTTCCCCCGTTCGGCGATAAGGGGTAACCATGGCGCGATCGAGCGGAGTGCTCGAGTTCGCTGTGCTGGGTTTACTCCACGATTCCCCGATGCACGGCTACGAATTGCGCAAGCGCATCGGTAGTGCGTTGGGGACTTTCCGGGCTTACTCGTACGGCTCGTTGTATCCAGCTCTCAAAACGATGACTGCTGCCGGACTCATCGCTGCTGACGATGCCAGTGGTGCTGGTCGTCGCTCAAAAATCGTTTACCGGTTGACCGCTGATGGCAAAGAACGTTTTCAAGAACTGGTCAGTGAGTCAGGCCCGGCCTCGTGGGAAGACGAAGCCTTCGGTGTGCACCTAGCCTTTTTTGCGCGCACCAACAAGGACGTTCGACTGCGCATTCTTGAAGGACGTCGGTCACGTCTCGAAGAGCGCTTGGACACCTTGCGCACTTCGCTTCGGCAAGCAAGCGAACGGGTAGATACCTACACCCTGGCACTTCAGGAACATGGTTTGGAATCTGTTGAGCGAGAAGTGCGCTGGCTCAACGAACTCATTGCAACAGAGCGCGACGACAGCCCGTCATCGCGTGGATCAAAAGCTGCGTTGGACGCCCCAGCGCAGCAAAGAAATAACAAGGAGTAACGATCATGGGTTCGGTTCGCGTAGCGATCATCGGGGTAGGAAACTGCGCCGCATCACTTGTTCAGGGTGTCGAGTATTACAAGGACGCCGACCCCACCCAGGCCGTTCCTGGCCTGATGCACGTGCAATTCGGCGAGTACCACGTCTCCGACGTTGAATTCGTCGCTGCCTTTGACGTTGACTCCAAAAAGGTCGGCCTCGACATCGCTGACGCCATTGGTGCGAGCGAGAACAACACCATCAAGATTTGTGATGTTCCACCCACCGGTGTGAAGGTTCAGCGCGGTCACACCTACGACGGTCTCGGCAAGTACTACCGCGAGATGGTCGTTGAGTCCGATGCAGAGCCAGTGGACATCGTTGCTGAGCTCAAGGCAACCAAAGCTGACGTCTTGGTGTGCTACTTGCCCGTTGGTTCAGAGCAGGCAGCCAAGTACTACGCACAGTGCGCCATCGACGCGGGCGTCGCGTTCGTGAATGCACTTCCGGTCTTTATCGCGGGCACCAAGGAATGGGCTGACAAGTTCACGGCAGCGGGCGTGCCGATCATTGGTGATGACATCAAGTCTCAAGTCGGTGCCACCATCACCCACCGCGTGCTGGCCAAGTTGTTCGAAGACCGTGGCGTCACGGTTGACCGCACCTACCAACTCAACGTTGGTGGAAACATGGACTTCATGAACATGCTCGAGCGCGAGCGGTTGGAATCAAAGAAGATCTCCAAGACCCAGTCCGTCACCTCGCAGTTGCGTGACCCCATCGCGCCACGCAACGTTCACATCGGTCCGTCGGACTACGTGGCCTGGCTCGATGACCGCAAGTGGGCCTTTGTCCGCCTTGAGGGTCGCGCCTTCGGAGATGTTCCCCTGTCCTTGGAATACAAGCTTGAGGTGTGGGACTCGCCCAACTCGGCCGGAATCATCATTGACGCGATTCGGGCGGCCAAAATTGCCCTCGACCGTGGCATTGGAGGCCCGATTCTGTCGGCTTCTTCCTACTTTATGAAGAGCCCACCAGAGCAGTACGCGGACGACATCTGCCGCAACAAGGTCGAGCAATTCATCGCAGGAGAAATCGAAAGGTAATACTGCAGCTGTGAGTTACATCAGCGATGTGGCCGCAGTTGTTCGTGGCTCCGGCTTTCGCCAGCTGCTCAGCGTGCGTATGGCTGGGCAGTTTGCTGATGGGGTTTTCCAAACCGCTCTGGCTTCGTATGTCCTGTTCTCACCTGAGCGCCAGACCGATGCTCAATCCATCGCCAGCGCATTCGCCATCTTGTTATTGCCCTACTGCGTCCTCGGGCCTTTTGTTGGCGTATTCATTGACCGTTGGCAACGCCGGCAAATTTTATTGATCGCCAACTTCGCTCGAGCTGTGCTGGTTGCTTCGATCGCACTCATCGCCTTGAGCTCAGCACCCGAAATCGCGTTGCTGAGTGTGGGCGTTTTCGCTATCAGCATTAATCGATTGGTGTTGTCTGCGCTCGGTGCATCAATTCCGCGCGTTGTTCCACTCGACAACGTCGTCACCGCTAATGCCATTGCTCCCACCCTCGGGACTTTGAGCACCGTCCTTGGCGCTGGGCTGGGCGTGTACCTGCGCTCACTTTTTGGTGGAGCCACCGACACCAACGATGCGATATTGATCGCTGTGGCGGCTGGTATCTACGTCATAGCTGGTTCGCTAGCCCTGCGACTGGGCCGGCGGGCCTTGGGGCCTGAGCCCACCGCGGAGCTTCCTGCCGCGCTCCAGGCCGTGATCGAGGTCGCGCGCGAATTGGGCGCTGGCGTGGGTCAAATCCGGCGTAACCACAC
>JAPLBW010000040.1:4194-15612 GCA_026392555.1 Actinomycetota bacterium | reverse complement strand
GCCATCCAACGATTCAGCTTTGGGATCGCTACCGTGACCGCGGTACTTCTGGCTCGCAACACATTTTCTGATCCACAAAACCCTGATGCAGGATTAGCGGTGTTGGCTCAAGTAGTCCTCATTGTTGGTGCTGGATTCTTGGTTGGCGCAGTGATCACTCCCGAACTTTCCCGGTACCTGTCACCTATAAATATTTTGATAGCCGCTCTCTCCTTCGCTGCCATCACGCAACTGATTATTGCCACTTCACAAACGAAGACACCACTACTGATTGGCGTCTTCTTTATTGGTATCAGTGCACAAGTCACGAAGGTGAGTGTTGATTCAATTTTGCAGCGTGCCATTCCCGATGAATTTCGTGGCCGCACTTTCAGTTTGTACGACGTGGTGTTCAACGTCGCCTTCGTCGCCGCTGCTTCGGTAGGGGCGTTTGTGTTGCCAAGCTCGGGTCGATCGGTAATAACCAACGTTGTGGTTTCGGGGCTGTACGCAGGAACCGCAGTCGTGCTCTGGCGTCTTCAGGCGCGAGCCGTACCCCAGGACTAACCCCACCCACACATCCGCGTATCAGGTGCGCGCTGCCCACCACGCCAATAGGGCCTCTTTCGCCACATCGGGTTCCAGCGGGCCCCGATCTAGGCGTAAATCAAGCAGGAATCGATAGGCCTGGCCCACCTCGCGACCTGGTCCAATTCCTAGGATTTCCATGATCTGTTCGCCGTCCAGGTCGGGGCGGATAGACGCTAATTCCTCATGTGCCGCGAGGTCGGCAATCCGCGCTTCCAAACTGTCGTAGGTGCGCGCCAACGCTGCGGCCTTGCGCGCATTGCGCGTGGTGCAGTCAGCACGAGTGAGTTTGTGTAACCGCACCAATTGATCACCGGCATCGCGGACATAACGTCGCACCGCCGAGTCGGTCCACTCACCTGAACCGTAACCGTGAAAGCGCAAGTGCAGTTCAACCAATGTTGACACTTGATCTATTTCATCGTTACTAAATCGCAGAGCCTTCATGCGCTTGCGCGTCATCTTGGCTCCCACCACTTCATGGTGATGAAAGGTCACGCTGTTGGTGCCTTCAAACCGTCGCGTTTTTGGTTTACCAATATCGTGCATCAGTGCTGCAAAGCGCAAAATAAAATCCGGTCCGCTCGTTGGCTCGTGCGCCTTTTCTAAGTCAATGGCTTGTTCCACAACCATCAAGGTGTGCTCATAAACGTCCTTGTGCCGGTTATGTTCATCCACCGTGGTTTTCATGTCCACAATTTCGGGCAGCACATGTGCCGCTAACCCGGTAGAACCCAGTAATTCCAAGCCTTTTCGAGGAAAATCGGCCATCACCAATTTGATAATTTCATCACGAACTCGCTCTGCCGAAATGATCGAAATTCGTTCGTTCATGGCCGTCATCGCCGTGACGACATCCGCTGCGACATCAAACCCCAGTTGCGCCGCGAATCGGGCCGCGCGCATCATGCGCAGTGGGTCATCGCTAAACGATTGCTCGGGGGCTGCTGGCGTCATCAATCGACGCTCCTGTAGGTCGCTCGTTCCGTTAAACGGATCGACGAGTTCGTTAACTCCCAGGGTGAAAGCCATAGAGTTCACAGTGAAGTCACGACGCCCGAGGTCTCCTACCAAGGTGTCACCGTACTCAACGGCCGGCTTACGTGAATCAGGGTCATAGGCATCGGTGCGGTACGTAGTGATCTCGATCTCGAAATCACCGTGTCGTGCGGCAATGGTTCCGAACTCGCGGCCAACGTCCCAGATGGCATCAGCCCAACCGGTGATCAACTTCGTGATGTCATCGGGGCGAGCATTCGTGGTGAAATCCAGGTCATGGCCCAATCGGCCTAACAGCGCATCGCGCACACTGCCGCCGACCAGCGACAGCTCAAACCCGGCCGCCGTAAAGCGCTCACCTAGTTCCCCGATGACGGGGTTGGCGGCGACAACACGGCTAACCAGCGCATGTTGCTCAGCGGACACCAGACCTCCATCAATTCACGAACTCAGCACCCCAACCCTAGGCAGGTCTGACGCCCAACGAGGGATGCGGGACCGTAGGGTCTAAGTCATGTCCGCACATAGCCCCTTCGGTGATGAGCTGGCATGAGCGACGATTCCCTCGACACCACGGTTCCGATCCCGCTTGAGCCACAACCACCCCCGGACCTCCCCGCATCAGAGCCCCCTGTGTCCGAGCCCCCTGTTGTTCCTGACAGCGACCAACCCAACCTGGCGCAATCCTCGGCCGCGATGGCTGCTGGCACGATCGCCTCGCGACTGACCGGAATGGTGCGCGATATCGCCGTCGTTGCGGCCATTGGATTTGGCGTGTTTGGTGACACGTACTCAGTGGCCAACACCGTGCCCAACATCATTTACATCCTGATCGCGGGTGGTGCACTCAACGCAATATTCATTCCACAACTGGTGCGTCACATGGGCGACGACAGTGACGGCGGCAAGATTTATGCCGACCGGCTACTGACGTTAGTCGCCGTGATCCTGCTCGTTGTCACTGTTCTTGTTGTCGCCCTTGCGCCACTCATCATTGGCATTTACGGTCCCTCTGCCTGGTCCAGCGATGATGTCAATACTGCGGTCTTGTTCGCGCGTTTTTGTCTTCCGCAGATCATTTTTTACGGACTCTTCGCGATGTTTTCTCAGGTGCTCAACGCGCGCAAACAATTCACCGCACCGATGTACGCACCCATCGTCAATAACGTCGTAGTGATCATTACCGCCTTGCTATTCCTAGGCGTGGTTCAGTCGTCCAACCCCACCACGGCCAGCATCACCAGCGGCCAAATTGCCTGGCTGGGACTGGGCACAACCCTGGGAATTGCGGCTCAGGCGGGGGTCCTCATTCCTGTCATGAGGCGTGCGGGATACCGATGGAGCCCTCGATTTGATTTTGCTGGGGCCGGTCTGGGAAAGGTCCGCTACCTCGCGGGTTGGACCTTCCTGTTCGTTCTCACTAACCAGATTTCCTACGTGGTTATCACGCGACTTGCCTCAAAGGCCAACGTTTTAGCTTCCGCAGATCCTGCAATTTCTGCTGCTGGATTTACGTCGTACTCGCGGGCCTATTTGCTCTTCATGTTGCCGCACTCGATCATCACCGTTTCCATCGTGACCTTCTTACTTCCGCAAATGAGTCGAGCGGTTGCTGCCGGCCGTAAATCCGATGTGGCGCGCGATATTGGTGACGGGACGTTGATGGCCAGTGCGGTCATCGTTCCGGCTGCTGTCGCACTCTTTCTTGGTGGCCCGTACTTGGCACAAGTGCTGTTTAGTTTTGGTGCAGCATCTGCCGACGAAGCGCGTTTTGTCGGTGTGATCTTGCAAGCCTTCATGCTCGGTCTGATTCCATTTACTGTCTTTTATGTTTTGCTTCGCGGCTTCTATTCCTTCGAGAACACCAAAACTCCAGCACTGATCAATATCGGCATGAACCTCATCAACGTCGTTGCGGCCGTCACGCTGTATTCCGTGGTTGATGTGCGATGGAAGGTTCCAGCACTGGCCCTGGGGTATTCGCTGAGCTACTTAATAACCGTTCCCATCACCTGGCGAATCCTCAGTCGTACCACTGGCCCCTTGCCTACCTTTGGTGTCATCCGCGGCTTGGTTCGGATGCTCATTGCTGCAGTTCTGGCTGGGATCGCCATCTGGACTGTCCTCGCCCTGGTCACTAGAGGCCTGGGATCAAGTCGCATCGACCTGCTGCTGGCATTGCTGTTTGCTTACGCCATCGGTGCTGGTGCCTACATCGCTGCGGCCCGCATCATGCGTATTGAACAAATCAATGACGTCACCAACGTTGTTCGCGAACGTCTACCAACGTTGCGTGTGAAAAAATGAGCGAGGACCTGGTAGGGCCTGGTCACCTCATCGCCGATCGCTATCGACTCGAAGCAGTTCTCGACAACACTCGTGATTGGTGTGTCGTGTGGTTTGGCGAAGACACGCTTTTACTGCGACCCGTGACGGTGCGCACTTTTGATCACTCGCATCCATTAACTGGTGATGTTCTCAATGCTGCGCGCGAAGCTGTTGGTGTCGATGATGCAGGTTTTATTCGCATTCTTGATATCGGTGACAACGCACCGGTTGCACACATCGTCAGTTCCTACGTTGATGCTGAGCTCCTGGCAGATCTCTTGGTTGAAGGTCCCTTAGACGCCATCGAGTCAGCTGACTTGATCGCCGATCTGGCTGAATCGGTGGCGGTGGCCCACGACAAAAACTTGTTCCACACCTGCCTGGATCCGGTCCATATTCTGATTGCTCCCGGCGGCGAAATTTCGGTCCTCGACCTAGGCGTGGCAAGGGTTTTGGGGCCTGCCAGCCAGGCAGATGCCCTCGTAGATGTGCGCCAATTGGGCGCCCTTTTATATGCCTGTTTGACCAGTCGCTGGCCGCTCGACAGCGCATCTGGTTTGCCCCCAGCTCAGCGCGACAAAGGTCGAGTCTTGCCACCTCGCCGAGCCCGCGCCAACGTGTCGGCGAACCTTGATCGCATCTGCCGTCGCGCGTTAGGCGAGACGTTCGGCAGTGAAGGACCTATCGATACTGCGCGTGAACTCAGCGCGGCGTTGCGGAACTTTCTGGGACATTCGGGCACGACTGCATCACAGCGACTTGAACGTCGTCGATCCACCGGACCTATTCACACCATCAATTCACAACAACTTCGACGACGTGGTGTTCGCGCACTCATCATTGCGGTGGTTCTGGTGATTGTGGCTGGATTAGTTTTTCTTGGCTTCCAAGTACTCAATGCAACATTTAGTGAGCCCGATGGATCACCGCCACCTGGTCCGCCTGCTTCCGCGGAAAGCTCGCCGTCGACGTAGCGCGAGAATCAGAGTGAGGGCCGAAGAACATAAAAGGCCCCCGTCGGGCAGCGGGCTTCCCCTCCCACTCCCCGACGGGGGACCTGTAAAAAAACGGTACGCCAGCAACGCCCTTGTGGCTGTTCCGACACACCGCCAAAAATCATTAGGCTAGGAACTCGTATTACGCCTAGATCGGAGGAAACGGTGGATCCCATCACCGCCTTCTCCGACCTTGATGACCGAGCCCTCATGGCGGCCCACACCAACGGCAATCCGGATGCCTTCGGCGAACTCGTCCGTCGCCACCAGGACCGGTTATGGGCAATCGCCATGCGCACCTTGGGTGATCCGCAAGAAGCATCAGATGCGGTGCAAGAAGCATTAATCTCTGCTTTTCGGGCAGCGAGCAAATATCGCGGTGACGCGGCAGTGACCACCTGGCTCCATCGCATTGTGGTTAATGCGTGCATCGATCGCATGCGTCGCAATAAATCACGCCCGACGCGCAGCAATGCACTCGACCTCACTGATCACCCAGCCTTCACCGATCAACACGACCGCATTGATGATCAGTTGATCTCCTTGGATGTGCGCGCCGCACTTGAGCAACTTCCGCCCGAACAGCGCGCGGCTGTTGTCGTCGTCGATGTCTTGGGATACAGCATTGAAGATGCTGCCGACCTTTTGGGCATTCCGGAAGGAACGGTCAAGAGTCGCTGCTTTCGAGGGCGGGCTCGCCTGTTGCCACTCCTTGAGCATCTTCGGAACCGAGACGGCACCGCAAGCGTCACACCAGTGCCTGAACCGCCACAGCCAACTGCCTCGGGAGGTGAGTAATCCGCATGGCCGATGTCCCTGAACTTTTCCCTGATTTAGGGCCTGACGATGAGCAATTCGTGCGTGACATCTTGCAGCCACGACAGCCCGCTGGGCTTGTTCCGCCGGCTGTGGCAGCTCGTTGGCAGGACCAGATAGCCCAACTCCACGACGAGGCAGCCAGCCCGCCCGAACGCAGGTCACGTCCACAGCTGCGGCTTGCCGGCGCTGTCGCCAGCATCGCCGCGTTGGCACTTCTTGCAGGTGTGGTTCTCAATAGCGTTTCGTCAACAACCACTGCTCCCACCGTTGCTAGTGGTGAAGCCGCTACGCCATCGAATCAAGACAATGTTGCAGGTCCGTTGCCCATCGCTCGAACAGTGACGACCTCCGGTTTGCAATACACACCAGGAGCGATTCGCAAACAACTGCAAACCTTGATTACTCAACGTCAAAACACGAGTGCAGTTGCCGGCAGTGATCCGATGGTCACCCCACTGGTTCAACCCAGCCCCGAAACGTCAATGGACATTTCAGCATCGGTGTTGGATCCGGCAAGCCAACTATTTATTGCGGACGAAATGGCGCGCGCCAAGTGCTTCGTGGAAATCACGGGCAGTGCCGCTCGCTCGCCGGTCCTGATCGATATCGGCCAGTTCTCCAGTGAGCCAGCAGCCCTGATCGCCTTTGCCACCCAGGCCAACAGCCAGCAGCTCGACATCTGGGTCGTTCGCCCCTCGTGCACCACGGGTGAACCTGAAATCTTGTGGTTCGGACGCATCCAGCGTCCCTGAACAGGTCCGGTACATCCCCACTCAGCCCTAGGCCAACGGGCGCTGGATCCGCGGGAACAAATCGCCCGTAGGATCGGTTCTTAGAGGCAGAACAAGTCGTGCTCATGACATCGAGTCAAAGGAAATTTATCGTGTCCGACGTGAGAAACGTCATCATCATTGGCTCCGGGCCGGCGGGCTACACCGCAGCCATTTACGCGGCGCGGGCCAGTTTGGCTCCGTTGGTTTTTGAAGGTGCCGTCACCGCCGGTGGTGCCTTGATGAACACGACCGATGTCGAGAACTTTCCCGGTTTTCCCGAGGGGATCCAAGGCCCGGCCTTGATGAACGACTTGCGTGCGCAGGCCGAAAGATTTGGTGCTGAATTTATTACTGACGACGTCACGAGCGTTGATTTGACCGGTGCAACCAAGACCGTTGTGGACGGCGATGGCGTGACGCACCTGGCCCGCACGGTGATCCTCGCCACCGGCTCGGGCTACCGAGAAATTGGGCTTCCCAACGAAAAGCGCCTGTCTGGGCGCGGGGTTTCGTGGTGTGCCACCTGCGATGGGTTCTTCTTTAAGGAACAAAACATTGTCGTCGTTGGCGGCGGGGATACTGCCATGGAAGAAGCCACGTTCTTGACCCGCTTTGCCAAGACGGTCACCATCGTTCATCGCCGCGACGAACTGCGTGCCTCCAAAATCATGCAAGACCGAGCCATCGCTAACGAAAAGATTTCCTTCCTCTGGGACACCGAAGTCATTGACGTCGTGGGCGAGGACAAAGTCACCGGGTTGCGGGTGCGTAACGTGAAGACCGGGGCGGAATCAGACCTGGATGCCACGGGCTTGTTCGTCGCCATTGGGCATGATCCCCGCTCGGAACTGCTCGCCGGACAAATTGACCTCGACGACGACGGCTACGTCCACGTCCAGCACCCCACCACCGCCACGAACCAAATCGGCGTTTTCGCTGCCGGTGATGTCGTTGATCACCGCTATCGTCAAGCCATCACTGCAGCAGGGACCGGCTGTGCCGCAGCCTTGGATGCAGAACGCTTTCTTGCCGACCTTGACCACCAGACGAACGCCTGACCCCCAGACCCACGCCTCACCCCCACCTAAGGAGCACCTCCATGGCTACCAAGAACGTGACCGACGCCAGTTTCGCCGCTGATGTCTTGCAGAGCGACAAGCCCGTGCTCGTGGACTTCTGGGCTGAGTGGTGTGGTCCCTGCCGCATGGTGGGTCCGATCTTGGAAGAAATCTCCAACGAGCACGGCGACAAGCTCACCATCGTGAAACTCAATGTGGACGAAAACCCCAGCATCGCGGCCAACTACGGCGTGAGCTCAATTCCCACCATGAACGTCTTCAAGGGCGGCGAAGTCGTCAAGCAAATCATCGGCGCAAAGCCTAAGGCTAAGTTGCTTGAAGACCTCGCTGACTACATCGCCTAAGCCTTAGTCACACTCTTCCCATGCCCTCGTCTGTGCCGACGCTCTTCCGTCGCGGTGACTCTGGCACCGCCATTGTGGAATTTCGCCAGCGGCTCAATGGGTTAGGACACCTCAGCAATGACGCTGGTGGTGACCTCTTCGACGAGGGGTTAGACCTCGCCGTTCGTCACTTTCAGCAACAACGCGGGCTGTTGGTTGACGGCATTGTTGGGCCGCACACGGTGCGCGCCCTTGATGAAGCCCACTGGGCCTTGGGCGATCGCCTGTTGACCTATCAGGTCAGCCACCTGCTTCGCGGGGATGACATCGCTCAATTACAACAGCGCTTGACGGGTATGGGTTTTGACCCCGGGCGCATTGACGGATTCTTTGGGCACCAGACCTTTGCGGCCGTGTGCGATTTCCAACGCAACGTTGGCCTGACTCCTGATGGAACATGTGGACCGGCCACCTTGGCGGCCTTGCATCGGCTCTCGAGGTCAGTCACCGGCGGAGCCCCAGCATCCCTTCGCGAGCACGAAGCCTTGCTGCGCCAAGGATCAACGCCCGCTGGACGCGTCATCGTCGTTGACGCCGGTCACGGTGGACCTGATGCGGGCTGCACCTCCGATCTGCTGGAGTGGAGCGAAGCCAACATCGCCTTTGACATCGCCACCCGTGTCGAAGGCCGCCTCACGGCCCTAGGAGCAACGGCCTTTTTGACCCGACCCGGTGACTTGGACACGGCCCTTGACGAACAGGCGCGCGCCGAATTCAGTAACGCCGCTGGCGCCGATCTGGTGATCTCTATCCACGCTGATGCGCTGGCCAGTGAATCAGCTCGTGGAGTAGCTACCTACTTTTTTGGCAATACTGCGACGTACTCTTCGGTCGGCCAGCGACTGGCTCAGTTGATCCAAGACGAAATCGTCACGCGCACTGATTTGCCCGATGGTCGCGTTCATGCCAAAACGTGGGACTTGTTGCGGTGGACGACGATGCCAGCGGTCCGCGTCGAAATTGGATACCTCAGTAACCCCACCGATGCAGCTCGATTAAGCGATCCAGGATTTCGCGACGTCGTGGCCGAAGCCATCGCCTCTGGAGTCCATTCCCCTAGCGGTGGCTGTTTTTGGCTCCCGTCCTACGTTGAAGGCAGGTGACATGGCGCCCCCATCCGGCGAATCCCCGTTGGGAAACCGGCTTGACCCTCACCTGTCCCGGTATGCCAAGCGCACTCTTGGCATGACCGCCAATGAAATCCGGTCCCTTTTCGCCGTTGCCTCTCGCCCTGAGGTGGTCTCGCTGGCGGGCGGAATGCCCAACATCGCTGCGCTTTCCATGGAAGCGGTCAGCTCCGCCGTGGCCACCATGTTGGCCACTCGCGGACAGGTTGCGTTGCAGTACGGCAGCGGCAACGGTGACCCACGACTGCGCGAACAAATCTGCGAAATGGTCGGCTTGCAAGGAATCACGCCACACCCAGATGACGTGATCGTGACGGTCGGTTCGCAAATGGCCTTGGACCTGATCACGCGCATTTTTTGTGATCCCGGTGACGTAATTATTGCTGAAGCTCCCTCGTACGTCGGAGCACTAGGTGTTTTTCGGGCCTACCAGGTTGATGTCGAACACGTCGCCATGGATGAGCACGGACTCAATCCTGAGGCGCTACGCGAACGCCTGAAAACCCTTGCAGCGCAAGGCAAAACTCCGAAGTTCGTGTACACAATTCCGACCTTTCACAACCCCGCAGGCTTGTCTCAACCACAAGATCGACGGATGGAAATTCTGCAGATTTGTCAAAGCGCTGGAGTGCTCATCATCGAAGATGACCCCTACGGCTTACTCGGATTTGATGGACACATTCCACAAGCAATCCGCTCGCATGACTCCGATGGTGTGATCTATCTCGGCTCATTCAGTAAGACCTTCGCTGCTGGAATCCGTGTTGGGTGGGCTGTTGCTCCGCACGGTGTCCGCGAAAAATTGACTTTGGCTGCGGAGTCCGCGGTTTTGTGTCCACCCGCCTTTTCGCAGCTCACCATTTCGACCTATCTGGACACCCAACCGTGGATGGACCAGATCAAGATCTTCCGCGAGGTGTACCGCGAGCGCCGCGATGCCACGCTTGAAGCCCTCACCCAGTACATGCCTGACGGCACCACCTGGACCCATCCCACCGGCGGGTTCTACGTCTGGGTGACCCTGCCGGAGGGCATGGACGGCACCGCGATGCTGCCTCGGGCCGTGACTGCCCGGGTGGCCTACGTGCCTGGAACCGCCTTTTACATCAATGGGGATGGCCGGCAATCGATTCGACTGTCCTACAGCTTCCCCGAGCCCGATCGCATCCGTGAGGGAGTGCGTCGCCTCGGTGGTGTGATCAATGAAGAACTCAAGCTCATGCACACCTTCGGCACCCTCGGTGCCACTGGGCCATCAGTTTCATCACAGGGATCAACTCCCGGACCGGATGTCGTCTAATGAGTACTGACTCTGCACTTCGTGTTGTTGTTCTCGCTGGTGGCTTATCCCATGAACGCGATGTCTCGGTGCGTTCTGGTCGTCGCATTTCCGAAGCACTGCGCAACCGCGGAGTCGACGTTGACGAGCGTGATATGAACATTGATTTGTTGCCCTCGTTAATCGCCGATCCGCCCGACTGCATCTTCCCGATGTTCCATGGAGCTGCCGGTGAAGACGGTGCGATCCGCGATGTCCTCGATCTACTGAAGTTGCCCTACGTGGGGTCAAATCCCGAGGCCTGCCGGCTGGCCTATGACAAGCCCCTCGCCAAGACTATTTTGGCTAGAAACGGCATTTTTACGCCTGAAATGGTGGTTTTGCCGCATGAAGCTTTCCGCGAATTAGGCGCTGGCGCAGTGCTCGACGCGGTCGAAAAAGCCTTCGGATTTCCGCTGGTGATTAAGCCATCCAAGGGTGGTTCGTCCCTGGGTGTGAGCATCGTTCACTCGGCTGCCGAACTTCCCACTGCGATGGTCTCGTGCTTTTCCTACGCAGATTGCGCCGTGATCGAACGCTACATCGCCGGGACTGAAGTTGCGGTTTCCGTCATTGATCTTGGTGACGGCCCCGTTGCACTGCCTGCGGTGGAGATTGTTCCCGATGGCGAGTTCTACGATTACAACGCTCGCTACACCGCTGGTCTTACCGAATTTTTCGCACCCGCCCGCATCGCTGACGACGTATCACAACGAGTCGCCGAAGCCGCCCTCGCCGTTCACACCATTCTTGGGCTGACCGGATTTTCACGATCAGATTTCATCATTGATGGCGCGGATGTTCCACAATTTATTGAGGCCAATGTTGCGCCTGGAATGACCGAAACTTCCCTGCTTCCGCAGGCCATTGAAGCGGCCGGATTAGACCTCTCAGAGGTGTGCTTGGCCCTGGTCAACGATGCGATTGAGGCTCACTCAGCCCAGGCCTAAACACCGATGCAGTTACTTCTGCGGTCCCGCGATGGTGTCAATAATGCGGCGCAGGTCTTCAAAACTGGCGAATTCCACAG
>JAPLBW010000040.1:0-4183 GCA_026392555.1 Actinomycetota bacterium | reverse complement strand
CCTTGGCTGATGCCGAAATCGCTGCCTTGGTATCCAAACGGTCCTCGAGGCGATCGACCAACTCTGACCAGTTCGGTCCGGCCTTCTTTGTCCCGGACTTCTTGGCGGCGGGACCGGTAAATCCCAGACTCACCAATTCCTCAACGGTGCGCACCGAAAGGCCCTCAGCCACGATCTTGGTAGCCAGAGCTTCCTGCACCTTGGGGTCCTCAAGGCCTAGCAGAGCCCGTGCGTGGCCTGCTGACAGCACGCCTGCCGCCACCTTGGATTGGACCGCTGGAGGAAGCTTCAACAGGCGGATGGTGTTGGAGATTTGTGGACGCGAGCGACCAATGCGCTGAGCCAACTCATCGTGCGTGCAGCCGAAGTCATTAAGGAGTTGGCTGTACGCCGCCGCTTCTTCAAGTGCATTGAGTTGACTGCGGTGCAAGTTTTCGAGCAACGCATCGCGCAACAAATCTGCGTCAGCGGTCTCGCGAACAATGGCTGGGATGGTCGCTAAACCGGCAACAGTGTGTGCGCGCCAACGACGCTCACCCATGACTAATTCAAAACGATTGTTCGACAAGGGACGAACAACAATGGGTTGCAGCAACCCAATTTCCTTGATCGAATGAATCAATTCATCGAGCGCTTCGGGATCAAAAACAGTTCGCGGTTGACGCGGATTCGGTGTGATGGAATCGAGTGGAAGTTCAGCAAAATAGGCGCCCTCTGGAACCACAAATTCGGGAGACTGTGCCGATGGATTGTGGGCCAGTTTTGCGCCCCGGCTGGCGCCGGGAACCGCGGGCCCAGAACCTGCAGCACCCGCCCCAGTACTGGGCTGACTACCAGCCTCAGCACTCGGTTGGGGGCCTGGGGCGGTAGGAATGAGAGCTGCCAAACCACGACCTAATCCGCGCTGATTTGCACTCATTTTTTCCCTACTTTTGTCATGCCTGTAAGGCCAATTCGCGAGCGGCTTGTAAGTAACTTTGTGCACCTGTTGAACCTGGGTCATAGGTCAACACGGTTTGCTGAAATGACGGTGCTTCGGACACGCGAACTGATCGTGGAATTGCTGTGGGCAAAACGCGTTCACCAAAAAAATCACGCACTTCTTGCGCCACTTGTGCAGACAAACGGGTGCGTCCGTCATACATCGTGAGCAAAATTGTGGAGATAAAAACAGCTGGATTTAAATACTCTTGGATTTTTTCCACGTTGCGCACGAGTTGTCCCAAACCCTCAAGTGCGTAGTACTCGCATTGAATCGGAATCAGCACTTCCGTAGCGGCCACGAGTGCATTGACCGTGAGCAATCCCAGCGAGGGCGGGCAGTCAATGAGGACAAAGTCATACCTATCAGTTGATTGGCTCAGATAGGTGTTGATGGCTCGTTTGAGGCGGTTTTCTCGCGCGACCAGCGAGACCAGCTCCAATTCAGCCCCGGCCAGATCCAGCGTGGCCGGTACGCCATAGAGATTGGGGATTTGCTCCACCTTTTGTACCGCCTGAGCGAGCGGCATATCTTCCAGCAGGACTTCGTAGATGGAATCGACCTCGTCGTGGTGCGGCATGCCCAAAGCCGTAGAGGCGTTGCCCTGTGGATCGAGGTCAATCACCAGAACGCGCAGCCCTTGGAATGCGAGGCCAGCCGCCAGGTTGACCGTGGTTGTGGTCTTGCCCACGCCACCCTTTTGATTGGAAATGGTCAAGATCCGCGTCTGGGCGGGGCGGGGGAGTTGGTCGGCCACTCGGCCGGAAGCCACCAGGACAGCCGCGGCCGCGGCTTGGGCGATCGGGGTATCGGAGCCACCGCCCAATGTTTCCCGTGAAACATCGACGGCTGCCTGCAAGGCTGCATCGGATGGACCGAAGTAGCTGGGGGTATCAGTCATCCGCAGAACCACCCACTTCTGCTGGCCAGCCCAGTCCCACCCGCCAGGATTCGGGCGGGATATACATTTCCCAATCAGACGGAATGTCAATGCCGTAACCCTCGCCATCCATTTGGGCGATGTCTACAACTAAGCCGTCCCACATTTCCGACTCTTCATTCGTGAGCGGGCCAAACTTAATTTTGGACATGCCCGAGGCAATGGCGATGGACATTCGCCCCAACCTCTCCGTACTCATCGGGTCCTCAATGTCTGCGATCGACTCAGGGATCTCTGGCCATCCGACCTCGGACGCTGGTTCCGTACTCACGAAACTTTTCGCCCGCCTTTCTGGTCTCGGCAGGCACATCAGGTGCCGTCAGCCATGCCGTGAAAACTTGTCTTGCGCTGATCTTGCCACGCACGGCGGACGTGTGTGTAGGCAATCCCCTGATTGCCCGCTAGGAGGCGATCACCACGGTGATGGACTCGCCTACCTCAAGCCGAGCCGACAAACCAGCCTTGGCCAGCGCTGTGGCTGCTTGCTCAAGCTCTTCACCGGCTGAGCTCCCCTTGAGGGCCACCAACTGCCCCCCCGAACCCAGCAACGGAGCGGCCCATCCCACCAAACGCTCCAGGGGCGCCAACGCGCGGGCCGTGACCACATCAAAGGTGACCTTGCCATGTAGTTCCTCGGCTCGACCACGAATCAACTCCACTTTCAGTGGTTCCGTGGCCATGGACTGCAGGTCGGCCAAGACCTCGGTTAAAAACGTCATCCGCCGCAACAGGGGTTCCACCAGGGTCACCGACAGGTCAGGGCGAGCCAGTGCCAGCGGAATCCCTGGCAGCCCAGCACCCGAACCCAGGTCGGCCACCGTGGCGCCTTGCGGAATGAACTCGCTGGCCAGGGCGCTGTTGATGATGTGCCGATCCCAGATGCGATCGACCTCCCGCGGACCCAAGAGCCCACGCACCACCCCTTCGCCGGCCAGCCACTGGGCATAGCGCTCAATCAGGGGGAGCCGGTCACCAAAGATGGCTTCAGCGTCTGGCGATGTTTCCCGTGAAACCATTAAGCAGGCAGGACGACGATGAAGCGATTCGGCTCCACGCCATCGGATTCTGACTTCAACCCAGCGGCAGCGATAGCGTCGTGGACGACCTTGCGCTCAAAGGCGTTCATCGGCTCGAGCGAGAGGGCTTCCCCGCTGGCCTTGACCTTGTCGGCGGCCTCGGTTCCCAGGGCGGTGAGGACTTCGCGGCGCTGGGCCCGATAACCGGCCACATCGAGCATCAAGCGAGAGCGTTCGCCCGTCTCGCGCAGAACCGCCAAGCGAGTCAGTTCCTGCAGGGCGTTGAGGACCTCACCGTTCTCGCCAACCAAAACATCCACGCCTTCGCCGGTCACTGCCACGACAGCTCGGTCGCCTTCGACGTCCATGTCAATAGCGCCATCATCACCAAGGTCAGCGATGTCCAGCATTCCTTCGATGTAGTCGGCGGCAATGTCGCCTTCTTGAACTAACAGCGACTGGCGGTTCTTTGGTTCTGCCTGCTCGCTGACCTCAGCGTCAACATTGTCAACATTGTCAACAGCGTCAGTGGTCTCTACGGAATCACTCATGACTACTCCTTGTTTTCGCTAGCCCCGATCCCGGGTACTACGCACAGTTAAACGGACAAAAGGGATAAAACGACTATTGCTTCTTACGGGCACTCTTGGGTTTGCGTTTGGGTTGTTGGCGAACGACTTTAGGTTCTTCGATTTGCTCGACGGGTTCGCTGCTGACCGCTGGGCCTCTACCTGTCACACGCTGAATCAATGAACCACCACGTGCAGCTTTCAGGGCTTGACGTTCGTTGTAGGCCGCCTCAGCCGGAGTTCCTGGTGTGGGGTTGTTGCGAATGACATAAAACTGTTGACCCATGGTCCACAAGTTGGTGGTTAACCAGTAGATCAAAACACCGATCGGAAAGTTGATACCAAAGAAAGCAAACATTAACGGGAAGACGTACAACAAAATCTTTTGTTGTTGCGCCATCGGGTTGTCGGATGGCATGTTCTTCAACATCAATTGCCGTTGCGTCGTGAACGTGGTGAACGTCATCAGCGCGATCAAAATCACCGTCACAATGCGAACGGTGGTTGGTGAGACGCCCTGTGAAACATATTCGTTTGCATTAGAAAAAGTTGCGTACAACGGGGCGCCAAAAATTCGCGCGTTCCGCGCCGAATCAACCAGCGGTTGGGTGAGCACTCCAATGGGCTTGTCCTGGGCAATGCCGTAGTTAAGAACCCGGAAAAGTGCAAAGAAAAT
>JAPLBW010000085.1 GCA_026392555.1 Actinomycetota bacterium | reverse complement strand
ATTTCCCAACCGAGCTTTGCCGACTTGGGAGTGCCAGATGCACTCGTTGAGCGCTTGGCACTCGACGGCATCATCACGGCTTTTCCCATCCAAGCAGCCACGCTTCCTGACTCCTTGCAAGGACGCGACGTCCTAGGTCGTGGCCGCACTGGTTCGGGCAAGACCTTGGCCTTCTCTTTGGCCTTGATCAACTCTTTGTTGGAATCTCCCGCACCACGCGAGCAGTACTGCCCACGCGCTTTGGTTTTGCTTCCCACCCGTGAACTTGCACAACAAGTTGCTGACGTGATCGCGCCGCTGGCCAAGGCCGTACGCATGCGCGTTGCCTCGGTGTACGGCGGAGTCGGTTATGGACCACAGATCAACGCCCTCCGCAACGGAGTGGACATCGTCATCGCGTGTCCTGGTCGCTTGGAAGACCTCATCGAAAATGGTCAATGCAAATTGGACTTCGTTCAAGTCACCGTTTTGGACGAAGCCGACCACATGGCCGACCTGGGATTCTTGCCGGCGGTTAAGCGCCTCTTGGAATTGACCCCTGAGGGTGGTCAGCGACTGTTGTTCTCGGCGACGTTGGACAAGGGTGTGGACCAAATCGTCCGCAAATACTTGCAAAACCCGATTACGCACGCAGTTGATCCCAATGATTCAGATATGCCGATCATGACCCACCACGTCTTTTCGGTCAGCGGTGGCGAAAAAGCAGAAGTTATCCGCCAGCTTGTTTCCGGTGAAGGAAAAACTATCGCCTTTACGCGCACCAAGCACGGTGCCAAGAACCTTGCTCGACGCCTGACTGAGAGCGGCATTCCCGCTGTTGAGTTGCACGGCAATCTGTCTCAAGCCGTTCGTGCGAAGAACCTTGCTCGCTTTTCAACCGGCAAGGTTCGCGTGCTGGTTGCTACAGACATTGCTGCTCGTGGAATCCACGTAGACGATGTTGCACTCGTACTTCACATTGATCCGCCGGAGGAGCACAAGGCCTATGTTCACCGCTCGGGTCGCACGGCCCGCGCCGGTGCTGAAGGAATCGTTGTCACGATGGCCACACCGGCTCAACACGGCAGTGTGAAGTCATTGATGAAGTTGGCCGGAATCAAGCCGTTCATGCGCCCAGTCAAGCCCGGTGATGAAGCTATTACCGACATCTCTGGTCCACGTGCGGAATTGATCCACGCGGCTTATGTCGAAGAGCCCGAACCAGCTCCACGTCGTGACCGCGCTTCACGCAGTTCAGGACAAGGTTCAGCTCGCCCCTCATCGCGTAGCGGAGACCGCAGTCGCGCTCCTCGTGAAGCCTCACGCCCGCGTCGCGATGACGCGCGCCCCAACTCCAGCCAACCCCGTCGCGATGACGCTGCACCGTCACGTCGTGACAATGGCGCACCCGCGCGTCGGGACAGTTTCGCACCGTCACGTCGGGACAATGGGGCACCCGCTCGTCGGGATGATCGTCCGGTACGCGATGAATCGCGAACCAGCAGCCGCCCTGCGCGCGATACGCGCACGAGCAGCGGTCGCCCCACGCGTAGCTACGAATCAGGCGCGGACCGAACTGCACGTAGCTATGACTCGCGCGATGCCCGTCCAAGTCGCGGTTCGGATGAGCGTTCGAGTCGCGATGCACGCCCGGCGCGCAGTTACGAATCTCGCGATGCACGCCCTAGTCGCGGAAATGATGAGCGTTCGAGTCGCGATGCACGCCCGGCACGCAGTTACGAATCGCGCGATGCACGCCCTACTCGCGGTAGTGATGACCGTCCTCGTCGTGATGACTCGCGCTCAACAAGCCGACCTTCTCGCGATGACCGCCCCCGTCGTGACGATGCACGCGATGACCGCCCCCGTCGTGACGATGCACGCGGAACATCAAGCCGGTCAGCAGGCAGTCGCTCGGAGTCTGATCGCCCGCGTTCAGATCGCCCGCGTTCAGATCGACCTCGTTCAGATCGACCGAGCTCAGATCGCCCCACGGCAGGGAAGACTGCGGAGTCGCGCGCCGCGAAGCCACGCGCACGCGGCCCGAAGAAGGCAGCTGGTGCTGGTGTGACTCCGCGAACCAAGAAGGTGCACCGTAAGGGCCCGTCATCGCGTGGAGCAGCT
Organism: Actinomycetota bacterium; assembly: GCA_026392555.1. Classification (GTDB taxonomy): domain Bacteria; phylum Actinomycetota; class Actinomycetes; order UBA12327; family UBA12327; genus AcAMD-2. The sequence goes on along the minus strand of JAPLBW010000085.1, from coordinate 1,759 downwards.
CCGGCTACAACGCGTGGACCGGGTACGCGTTCGCGCTAAGAGTTAGTGGCTACGCGGAGCGCTGAAAGTTCCGGGTGAGACTTCTACTTCCAAATACGTGCGTTTATGGTCCAGGCCTTGGTCTTCAAGGTCTGGACCAAACACGTGGTCGAACATCAAGTTCGCGCCGGTCCAGCCCAGTACTGAGGCAAGCCCATCGGATGCCGGCGAGTGGTAATCGAGGGCTTTATAGGCCTTGGTCATGAGTTGGACGCGCCTTGCTTCAACAGCTGCAGCATCGGCATCACTTCGTGGTTGGGCCTGCGCATGCAAGGTGGTCCAGTGCTCGGTGAGCTCAAGCAGGAACGCCTTTGCAGGCTCTAGCCCAGTGTGCTTCAAATACATCAACACCGACATGGTCGATCCAAGTTGATTAGTGAAGTACGGGTCCGGTGCAGGTTCGGGTCCCGCGCGATGCTCAACCAGAGCAGGCCAGTGCTTCTTGAGCACCTCGGCGTAACCGAGCATCCAGCGGCCGTAGTACGTGCGATCAAAGATGACATCGGCAATAGGCAAGAGGTCAGCACCCAGAATCAAGACCTGAGGCATTTCAAAAATAACTGTCGTGAGCGCAGGGAAGTCAAAACCTTCCGCTGGCCAAATATGAAACAGATGTTCATTGAGCGTATTTTCGCGATGAAAGCGGTACGCGGTGAGACGACTGATCTTGGGATCGGTGAAGTTGCGCAGTCGAACTCGGCCAGCCTCATTGGTTGCGGTGGCTTCGTACGTTCGATCAGCGATGCGCTCGTCCACGGGCATCACCTCTAGCGCAATGGCCCGCTGGATGATGTCGAGCTGCGCATCATTGAGGGCAAGGGAGTCCTCTGGATCAATGGCAAACATGGCGGTCCTTGAAGTTAGGAGATCACGTCATCTGGGTGGTGGAAGACAAATCCAGCATCGCGCAGTTTCTTGCTGGATACCTGCTTCATCGGGGTCTTGAGCTCACCCCGGAACTCCAAGTGAGGCTGACCCGATTCGTCGGCAAGCCGGTCGAAGGCCTCTTTGTTTGTGGGGGAGGGCGCTAAGTCAGGAACGCAGTTGTAGGCACCGGTCAGATGGTGTTCAAGAACAAAGAGCAGGGCGTCTGCGACGTCTTCAACGTGAACGCGGTGCAAGCGTCCGTCGCCGGCAAAGGACACCGAGCCGCCCATGTGTTCGTGGGCCAGCTTTACGCGAGCGGTGAAGTCGATGTCACGCGGATGACCATAGATATCGGCCAGACGAAGGACGGTGCCACCTGGGCTGGACAAGACCGCGTCCTCAGCTAAGGAGTAATAGATAGTCGAGGGCTCATCTGATGTTGCGCGGGGAGTGGTTTCGTCGATGAGGTCGCTATCGCCCTGCAAGCCGTCGGCATAAACCGAAATAGAAGACATAAACACCACTCGAGGGCACGCCTGAACCGAACTCTTGCACGACTCAACGAGAACATCGCGATAGGACTGTTCGCGCTCTTCGATGGTGCGCGATTGCATGATGGGAGGAGAGACCGAGACCAAGATTGCGTCACAGTCTGCCGCTGCAGCCTTAACAGCTTCCAGGTCTGCGCCACGAACGACTAAGCCCTTATCTGCGACGAGCTCAATTTCGGCGATACGCGATTCGCGGGTTGTGGTGGCGACAACTTCCCAGCCCAGGGCCTTCGCGCGGGTTGCCACTTCGAGCCCGGCATTGCCGCAGCCAAGAATGAGCAGTTTCATGCGAGATCCCCTCT
>JAPLBW010000171.1 GCA_026392555.1 Actinomycetota bacterium | reverse complement strand
TGCACACCAGGGCGAAAGGGAAGAACCTCTCGCTGGCCGAAGGTGACGTCCCCGAACCAAACGCTCGTGAAATTGGCGAGGCGCAGGTGGTGGACGCCTCCGATCGCCTCGTGGCCAACACCGATGATGAAGCCCAACAACTTATTGACCTGTATGACGCCGATCCTGAACGAGTAGCTGTTGTTGCCCCTGGTGTGGATCTTGAACGCTTTCGACCAGGTGATCGAGCTGCCGCTCGCACCAAACTTGGATTGCCCTTGAACGGTGACGTGGTGTTGTTCGTTGGACGCATTCAGCCGCTCAAGGCACCCGATGTGCTCCTGCGTGCGGTGGCACGACTCTTGCAGCGCAGCCCGGATCGTCGAAGCAACCTCACTGTTGCCATTGTTGGTGGCCCCTCCGGTTCAGACAGCTTCTTCCCCGATCACTTGCACGGCTTGGCGGGTTCGTTGCGGATTTCCGACCACGTGCGTTTCGCACCGCCAGTCCACCAAGACGAATTGGCCCAGTGGTACCGCGCCGCCGATGTGGTGGTTGTCCCCTCGTACAACGAATCCTTTGGCCTGGTGGCTATCGAAGCCCAGGCATGTGGAACGCCGGTGGTGGCTGCCGCCGTGGGCGGATTGCGTACAGCGGTCTCGCATGGTGAATCAGGTTTGCTCGTAGCCGGTCATGATCCGCACGACTATGCCGATGCCATTGCGACGATCTTGGACAACGACTTGGCGCGACACACGATGAGTCGCAATGCGTTGGCGCATGCTCAACTGTTTGGCTGGTCGGTTACTGCTTCCAAAATGTTGGAGGTCTACTCCAGCGCGGCTGTCTCGTTAGCGCAGGATTTTGCCCGCCAGGCTTAAGCCCGCACGGTCGTTAGTCGCTCTTGGCATCGCTACTGAGCTAATCCGGTTAGATTGAACCTGTGAAGTCAACCCCGCCTCAAGATCGCGCCGCCGCTGTTCTTCAGCAGGTGCTCACAGACTCTGACTTGCCGTGGGAACAGCCGGAGCCTTTTGCCTTTGTCGTTACGTTGCCTGGTGAACACAAGTTGGCGACTCCTTGTGCCTTTGTGGTGGGAACACACACAGTTTCTATCAATGCCTTTGTTGCTCGCAAGCCCGATGAAAACCACGAGGAGGTGTATCGCCGCATCCTTCAGCAAAATCCTCGATTGTCGGGAATAGCTTTTGCTTTGGATCGTCTCGGTGACATCTACCTTGTTGGTCGAGTTCCCACTAGTGGCTTGACCGCTGAGCTCGTCGACGCGCTGATGGGATCGGTTGCGTTCGCTGCGGATGCAATGTTTGATCGGATTTTGGCTACGGGATTCGAATCCTCCATTCGAAAAGAGTGGCAATGGCGTCAGGCTCAGGGCGAACCCACTGACAATTTGGAGCCTTTCCGTCATCTCCTGCACCTTGAGGCGGAGGAAGGCGAAGACCAAGCCTGAATTCAGGGGTAGGTGCGCGGTGCCAATTCCTGCTGGTCACAATGTTTGTTATGACTGAAGCTGCAGCGACCTTGATCTTGCTTCGCCATGGCGAAAGCCAATGGAACGAGAAGAATCTGTTCACCGGTTGGGTTGATGTTGACCTGACCGACAAGGGAGTCAATGAAGGTCGTCGCGCCGGTCAGTTGCTAACTGCTGCTGGTGTTTTGCCCGACACCTTGCACACCTCGGTCTTGAAGCGCGCGATTCGTACCGCGAATCTGGCGCTAGATGAAGCCGACCGCAGTTGGATTCCCGTCATTCGCAACTGGCGACTCAACGAACGTCACTACGGTGCGTTGCAAGGCAAGGACAAGAAGCAGACACTCGAGGAATTCGGCGAAGAGCAGTTCATGTTGTGGCGTCGCTCCTTTGATGTGCCGCCACCACCGATTGATCCGAGCAATGAGTTTGCTCAAACGCACGAGGCTCGGTATGCATGGTTGCCACCGGAAGCTGTTCCGGCAACGGAGTGCCTCAAGGATGTTGTTGTTCGTCTGCTGCCGTATTGGGAAGACGTCATCGTCCCCGATCTACGGGCCGGAAAGGTCACGATGGTGGCCGCGCACGGTAATTCCTTGCGAGCGTTGGTTAAGCACCTTGATGGAATCGGTGATGACGATATTGCGGGCTTGAACATTCCCACTGGAATTCCGCTGGTCTATCGCCTCGACGCACAACTCAAGCCCATCACACGTGGCGGCGAGTACCTGGACCCTGCGGCAGCTCAAACTGCCATTCACGCTGTTGCTAACCAGGGTCGCTAAGACTTAGAAGTCGTTAGCCACTCGACGCGCGACCGAAACTGCATGGTCGGCGAAGCGTTCGTAGTAGCGACTGATCAAGGTCACATCGATCGCGCCTTCGACGCCGTGTTCCCACGAGTCATCCAAGATCAAGGTGAAGAGTTTGCGGTGCAGGGCGTCCATGCGGTCGTCGTCGCGTTCGATCTGCTCAAACAAAGAACCATCTCGCGAGACCAATGCGCTGCCGGCCTTTTGAACTACGAGCTCGGCAATCTGGCCCATCTCTAGCAACGTGCCACGAAGTTCAGCAGGAATCGCCGATTCGGGATAGCGCAGTCGGGCGACTTTGGCGATGTGAACCGCAAGGTCTCCCATGCGTTCCAGGGTCGCGGAGATGCGAAGTACGGCGACAACCAGTCGCAGTTCGCCGGCAACAGGGGATTCCAGTGCCAAGATGCTGACGACTTCGGCGTCGAGTTCCTCGCGCATTTGGTCAACGTGCACGTCAGAGGTGATGACCTTTTCGGCCATCTCAATGTCTGCGTCGAGCAGCGCGTTGTTGGCCCGAGACATTGCGGAAGCAACGAGGCGGGTCATCTTGCCCAACTGCTCGACCATGTCATCGAGGCGCTCGTGATACGCGGTACGCATGGAAATCCTCCTGAAGTCAGCGACTCAAGGCGC
>JAPLBW010000077.1 GCA_026392555.1 Actinomycetota bacterium | reverse complement strand
TCTACGCCGACGGCTCACAACTAGATGTGCACGCGGACCCAGCACGCATGGCCCAAGAAATTGAAAGTGTCATCGGCGCGAACGAAGCAGCCGGCTACTTGCGCTACGTCGACTTTGTCACTGACCTCTACAAGTACGAGATGCGTGACTTCATTGACCGCAACATTGGCTCACCCTTTGACCTAGTCACACCTAACCTTGCGCGCTTGGTCGGCATCGGTGGCTTCCGCAAGCTCTCGCCCAAGGTTGAGCAGTACCTCAAAGACCCGCGCACGCAGCGCATCTTCTCGTTTCAATCGATGTATGCCGGGTTGGCACCACAAGATGCACTCGCGATCTATGCGGTCATCGCCTACATGGACAGCGTTGCTGGTGTTTTCATGCCCAAGGGCGGCATGCATGCCGTTCCACGCGCGCTGGCCGGCGCCGCTGCCAAGCACGGTGTCGAATTTCGCTACTCCACCGAAGTCAGCAAGATTGAAATCCAGGGAAAGCGCGCTGTTGCGGTGCAAACAGCCGACGGCGATCGCATTGCCTGCGATGCAGTGATCTTGAACCCCGATTTGCCCGTGGCCTACCGCGACCTTCTCGGTTTTGAGCCCTGGGATGTCAAACGATTGAACTACTCGCCGTCATGCTACCTGCTCTTGACCGGTTCGACCCAGGAGTATTCACAGATCGCGCACCACAACATTCACTTTGGCAAATCCTGGGATGGGGTCTTTAAGGACCTCATCGATGACAAGAGGTTGATGACTGACCCATCGATCTTGGTCACTAATCCTTCGCGCACCGATCCCGGCTTGGCTCCCGACGGCAAGCACATCTATTACGTCTTGTTCCCCACACCCAACCTTGATGCTGACATTGACTGGACCAAGCAAAGCGAGCCCTACCGCGACGAGATCGTCAAAACTCTCGAAGAGCGCGGGTACGTGGGCTTTGGTGACTCGATTGAACTTGAACACATCACCAACCCGCTGGATTGGCAAGAGCGCGGCATGGAACGCGGCACCCCCTTTGCCGCCGCCCACTCGTTCTTCCAAACCGGCCCCTTTAGGCCCCACAACGTCTGGGGCGACAACGTGGTGTTTGCCGGTTCGGGTACTCAGCCCGGCGTGGGCGTGCCGATGGTCTTGATTTCGGGTCGATTGGCTGCTGAGCGCATCACCGGGCCCGATCTTGCCTATAAATCCCGCGCCTGGATGTAATTCCTCGTCATCCCCTCGGGGCCCTAGACCGAGCCGGTACCCTTACGACAATGCCAAATAGTTCCAGTGCGCCTGCATCAACGCGCGCGACCTCACCGTCTTCAGTCCTTGCCTCCCAGCATGGACTGATTGGTCTTGCTGGCACGTCGATCATGGCTATTGGCGCACTGGGTGTGGGCTACCTGCCACAACGAGCCGCTATGTCCACCTGGCCCGTTATTGAAATTCTGCGCACCACAACAGCCGGTGCGATCTTTTCCAAAATTGCCGTCGCCATCGGTGCGATCTTGTTGCTACGCGCTTGGCTACTTATCGGTGGCGATGTGCGCGCAGGTCGGATCACTGGCACCAAGCGGTTGAACAAAATGTTTATGGTGTGGGCCGCTCCTTTGCTGCTGGTGCCGCCACTGTTTAGCCAAGACGTTTACAGCTATGTGGCACAAGGCAACTTGTTGCGACTAGGGCTTGACCCGTACACCATGGCCGCATCCTCAGTACCTGGTCCATTCCTGGAAGCCGTCAGCCCGTGGTGGCTCGACACCCCAGCGCCGTACGGTCCCCTCTTCTTACTGCTCGCCAAAATCTGCGTCATCATCACCGGCGAACACATCTATCTCGCATCGCTGTTGCTGCGCGCCAGCGCGCTCGTGGGTGTGTGGCTGATCGCCCGTTACTTGCCCATTGTTGCCCAACGTTGTGGCGTCAATGGCACGACCGCAGTCTGGGTGGGCTTGCTCAACCCGCTGGTCTTTATGCACTTTGTCTCCGGCTCCCACAACGACGCCCTCATGGTTGGTTTGCTGTTGGCCGGATTGGCCATGGGCCTGAATAACCGTCCCTACTTAGGGATCGTGTTGATCGCCATGGCCGGCACGATCAAGATTCCAGCTCTTGTCGGACTGGGCTTCATCGGCTTGATCTGGGCCGGTAAGGATTCGGCCCTGGGCGTTCGTATTCGTTGTTGGGCTATCTCCGTCGTGATCACTGTTGGCGTGTTCTTATTCACCAACGCGATTGCTGGATTGGGCTTCGGGTGGATTCATGCCCTGGGTACGCCAGGGGTTGTTCGCTCATGGATTTCGCCGGTGACCTCGGTAAGTGTGGCGAGCGGGTGGTTGATCTCTGCTGCTGGATTTGGTGATCACACCGAAGTGATCTTGGCTGTATTACGTGGCATCGCCACCCTCGCGGTGTTGGCCTATGCCGCCAAACTCTTGATCAAGCCCAACAAACAAACTGCGATTCGGTCAGCTGGCTTGGTTTTACTTTTGCTTGCCGTCTTTGGGCCGGTAATTCAGCCTTGGTACTTGCTCTGGGGTCTGTTGATCATGGCGGCGGCCGGATTTACTCGCAAAGAATTGCCTTACGTCGTGGCAGCCACTGCTGGGCTCGTGATCCACGGCCTGACCCAAAGCAGTGCGACCAGTGCCGACGTCCTTCAGGTCGCAGATCCCGTCTCCGCCATCTTGGCCATTAGTGCTGCAGTTCTGGGCATCATGAGCTCGCGCACTACCCGCACGGAACTGCTAGAGGGCAAAGACCGCTGGGCCAATGCTCCGCATGCAACATCGATTCCGGAACAAGGTGACCACTCGTCAGCCGAAGCAACCGTGGCTGGCAAGATTTCCCCTCGTGAGCGCCCGTGACCTTGATGCCGCCGGCATCCTTGATCCACAACTTCGCGATTCCTACGAACGCTGTCGTGTGCTCAACGCGCAGTATGGCAAGACGTATTACCTAGCCACCTTGCTCCTGCCGCCGAATCGGCGCCCTTACGTTCATGCGTTGTATGGCTTTGCCCGCTACGCCGA
>JAPLBW010000148.1:9754-10533 GCA_026392555.1 Actinomycetota bacterium | reverse complement strand
ATCCATCTGTTCCAGGGCTTCGTTTTCAACCGCAGAAATGATGCGGGCCATAGTTTCAACGGATGCAATCGGGTGCGCACCAATACTTGTCTCGCCCGAGAGCATCAATGCGTCAGTACCGTCGAGAACAGCATTGGCCACGTCGCTGGCTTCGGCACGCGTTGGCCGCGACATGGACACCATGGATTCGAGCATTTGGGTTGCCACAATCACCGGCTTGGCGGCCTCACGAGCCAAAACAATGGCTCGCTTTTGGACCAAAGGCACCATTTCTAGGGGCAATTCCACGCCTAAGTCACCGCGAGCCACCATGATCGCGTCAAAGCGGTCCACGATTTCCTCTAGAGCGTCCACTGCCTGCGGTTTTTCAATCTTGGCGATCACGGGAACACTGATGCCGACCTCGGTCATGACGGCTTGAACCACATCAAAGTCATCCGCACTACGAACGAAGGACAGTGCCACCCAGTCAATGCCGGCCTTGAGTGCCCAGCGCAGATCGTCGTGATCCTTCTCCGACATCGCGGGCACACTCACGGGAACGCCAGGCAAGTTAATGCCCTTGTGGTCGGAAATTCGACCACCTTCAAGAACCATCGTGCGCACCATGGAGCCTTCAACAGAGATCGCTCGTAAGCACACGCGGCCATCATCAATCAGGATGAGGTCCCCCGCTTGAACATCGCCAGCCAAGCCAGAGTAGGTCGTCGAAGCAATATCGCGCGTTCCGACCACATCATCGGTGGTGATGACGAAGGTGTCTCCCTCGCGAAGCAGGA
>JAPLBW010000148.1:0-9748 GCA_026392555.1 Actinomycetota bacterium | reverse complement strand
TCGGCAAAGGTGCCCAACCGGATCTTGGGCCCCTGAAGGTCGACCAAGATGCCCACACTGCGGCCGGTTTTTGCTGCCGCGTCACGAATTCGCTCGACAACCGCGGCATGAGTGGCCTGGTCACCGTGGCTCATATTCAGGCGAGCCACGTCCATGCCGGCTTCCACCAGCTCAAGAATCTTCTCGGGAGAAGCCGTTGCGGGTCCGATCGTGCAGACGATCTTGGCTCTACGCATATAGCCATCTTAGCGCGTGAATGACCTGACTTCAGCCCTGACGCGGGCGTAATGCGTGAACAGCAAACAAACCACCAGCAGTTACACCACGAGCGGACGATCGGTGGGCCGCACGGGCGACGGCAAGTTGGTTTCACCCATCAGGTACGCATCGACCGCGGATGCCACTGCGCGACCTTCGGCAATGGCCCACACAATCAAGGATTGACCTCGGCCTGCATCTCCGGCGACAAAAATCGAATCCACCGTTGACATGAATTGTGCATCGCGAGCAACGTTTCCGCGAGCGTCAAGTTCCACGCCTAGTTGAGTGACCAATGTTTCCGCCTGCGGGCCAGCAAAACCCATGGCCAAGGTGATCAAGTCAGCGGGCAGTTGACGTTCAGTGCCAGCGACCGGCTCAAATCGACCATCGACCATGCGCACTTCAATCAATTCAATACCAGTGACGTGTCCCTCGTCATTACCGATGAATTGCTGGGTTGAAACAGCGAACATCCGGTCGCCGCCTTCTTCGTGGGCACTGGTTACGCGGTACAACATCGGATAGGTCGGCCACGGCGCCTCATCGGGACGTTGATCGGCAGGGCGAGGCATGATCTCTAACTGAGTCACCGATGCTGCACCTTGACGATGAGCGGTACCCACACAGTCAGCTCCGGTATCACCACCACCAATAACAATGACGTGCTTGCCCTTGGCGTTAATTGGCGGCTCGACCATGTCGCCTTCTTGCACCCGGTTAGCCCAGGGCAAGTACTCCATGGCTTGCATGATGCCGGTCAGTTCACGACCCGGAACCTCTAAGTCACGCCAAGCGGTTGCTCCGGTGGCGACAACAATGGCGTCATAGCGAGCGCGCAAGTCTGGCCACGTCACCGACTCACCAATGTCTGATGAGGGACGAAAACGCACACCTTCGGCTTCCATTTGTGCCAATCGCCGATCCAAGTGGTGCTTTTCCATTTTGAATTCGGGAATGCCGTAGCGCAACAGTCCACCGATGCGATCTGCTCGCTCATAGACAGCAACCGTGTGACCGGCCCGCGACAACTGCTGAGCTGCGGCCAATCCAGCTGGCCCAGATCCCACAACGGCAACAGTTTTTCCGCTTAAGCGATCAGGGAGCTGCGGCACAACCCAACCTTCATCCCATGCACGATCAATGATTTCGACCTCAACTTGCTTAATCGTGACGGGATCAGCATTGATGCCCAAGACGCATGCTGACTCGCACGGCGCCGGACACAGCCGACCAGTGAACTCGGGAAAGTTGTTGGTTGCGTGCAACCGCTCAATGGCCGACTGCCAGTCCTGACGCCGAACCAAGTCATTCCATTCGGGGATGAGATTGCCTAGTGGGCAACCGCTGTGGCAAAACGGAATGCCACAGTCCATGCAACGACTCGCCTGTTGTTCCAGCTCACCATTACCGAAGTCTTGATAGACCTCTTTCCAGTCTTGGATACGCACGTCCACTGGTCGACGGGGCGGGGTCTGTCGAGAGGTTTTAAGGAAACCCTTGGGATCAGCCATTGACTGCCTCCATGATTGCGGTGTTGACATCTTTGCCTTCGCGTTCAGCAGCAGCGCTGACCGCCAAAACCTTCTTGTAATCCTTGGGCATGATCTTGCTCAGTCGCTTGACCGAAGCGTCCCAATCCTTCAACAAGGACTCGGCAACCGTGGATTGAGTAAATTCAAAGTGGCGACGAACGCTACTAAGGACAAAGGCTGCATCGGTTTCATCCAACGTTTCCACGTCCACCATTTCAGCATTCACCACAGTGGAGTCCAGGTCGAGAATGTAGGTGACGCCACCCGACATTCCAGCAGCGACATTTCGTCCGGTCGGGCCGAGAACAATGACGCGACCACCCGTCATGTATTCACAAGCATGGTCCCCCACTCCTTCGACCACTGCCGTGACACCGGAGTTGCGAACACAAAAGCGTTCGCCGGCAAGACCGCGTAAGAAGATTTCGCCCGAGGTGGCGCCATACGCCACGACGTTGCCAGCAATCACGTTGGTGGCTGCATCAAACGAAGCGTTTTCGTCGGGGCGCACGATCAGGCGCCCTCCGGACAAACCCTTGCCCAAATAGTCATTGGCATCACCGAGCAGTCGCAACGTGATTCCTCGTGGAACAAACGCGCCGAAGGACTGGCCCGCTGAACCGTTCAAGGTGATATCGATCGTTCCATCAGGCAAGCCAGCGCCGCCATAGCGCTTGGTGACTTCGTACCCCAGCATGGTGCCGACAGTGCGGTTGACGTTACGCACCGGAATCTGCGCAATAACCGGCTCTGCATACTCAAGAGCTTGAGCCGACAACGCAATCAACTGATTGTCGAGAGCCTTGTCCAAGCCGTGGTCCTGATTAACTACATGGCGCCGAGAGGTACCTTCTGGAAGAGCGGGAACATGCAAGATCGGCTCCAGGTCAAGCCCTGATGCCTTCCAGTACTGGACCGCACGTACTTCCTCGGCAATGTATTCAAAGAAGGTCTGGACGAATTCGGGACGACCGGTAAAGCGCTCTCGCAGCACTGGGTTCTGGGTCGCGACACCAACGGGACAGGTGTCGAGGTGACATACCCGCATCATGACGCAACCCATCACTACCAGCGGGGCCGAAGCAAAACCAAATTCCTCAGCACCCAGCAGCGCGGCAATAACAACGTCGCGGCCGGTCTTCAATTGGCCGTCAGCTTGGACCACTACGCGATCGCGCAAACCATTGAGCAGCAGGGTTTGTTGCGTTTCCGCCAAGCCCAACTCCCACGGTGCCCCGGCGTGCTTGAGCGACGTCAGCGGCGAAGCACCGGTGCCGCCGTCGTGGCCACTGATCAAGATCACATCTGAGTGCGCCTTAGCTACACCCGCTGCAACGGTTCCCACGCCTACTTCAGCCACAAGCTTGACGTGAATGCGAGCTTGCGGGTTTGCGTTTTTCAGATCGTGGATCAACTGCGCTAAGTCTTCGATGGAGTAAATGTCGTGGTGCGGCGGCGGCGAAATCAATCCCACGCCAGGTGTGGAGTGACGCGTCTTCGCCACCCATGGGTACACCTTGTGGTGATCGCCGAACGCTTGCTGTCTCCGCCGGGCAAGGGTTGGTAGCGCTCAGGGTCTTCCCCGCCTTCACCGGTGTTGGACTTTCCACCGAGGCGGTTCATGGCGACCGCAAGAGTTTCGTGAGCTTCTTGCGAAATGGATCCGTACGACATCGCGCCAGTAGAAAAACGCTTCACAATTTCCGAAACTGGCTCGACGTCATCAATGGAGATAGCGGGTCGATCGCCGGTGCGAAGGTGAAAGAGTCCGCGTAACGTCATCAAACGCTCGGACTGGTCATTGACCTTGTTCGTGTACTCCTTGAAGATGTCATAACGACGTGCACGCGTGGCGTGCTGAAGACGAAAGACAGTTTCTGGATCAAAAAGGTGCGGTTCGCCCTCCCGACGCCACTGGTATTCGCCACCCACGTTGAGTGTGCGGTGCGCTGGCTGGATTCCACTGCGTGGATGAGCTACCGAATGGCGCTTTTCGACCTCTTCTGCAATGACATCAAGGCCTACCCCACCCAACTTGCTGGTAGTGCCAACGAAGTAGCGATTGATAACCTCTTGCGACAGGCCGATGCATTCAAAAACCTGAGCGCCTCGGTAGGAGGCAACCGTGGAAATGCCCATCTTGGACATGACCTTGAGCAATCCCTTGCCCAATGACTTAACCAGGTTCGCCACGGCCTTCTCAGGATCAATGTCGATCACGCCTCGGCGCGCAAGGTCCTCGACCGTTTCCATCGCGAGGTAGGGGTTCACAACAGCAGCGCCATACCCAACGAGCAAGGCAACGTGGTGCACTTCGCGAATGTCTCCGGCTTCGACTACGAGCCCAATCTGCGTTCGAGTCTTTTCGCGAACCAAGTGATGGTGGACCGCTGCCGTCAGAAGCAAAGAAGGAATCGGTGCGAGTTCGCGATCTGAATCACGATCCGACAAGACGATGAAGCGCACACCCTCTGCAATGGACTGGCTGACCTCCGAACAAATTTCATCCAAGCGATCAGCAAGGGCCGGTCCCCCACCATCAACGCGGTAGAGCCCATTAATGCGCGTGGCAGCAAAACCGGGCAAGTTACCGTCCTTGTTGACGTGCAAAATCTTGGCCACTTCATCGTTGTTGATCACGGGGAACGGCAAGATGATGCGCCGGCATGACGAAGCAGATGCTTCCAAGAGGTTGCCCTCCGGCCCCAGCTGACTTCCCAATGCAGTCACCAGCTCTTCACGGATGGCATCCAACGGCGGGTTGGTCACCTGCGCAAAGAGCTGACTGAAGTAATCAAAGAGCAGTCGAGGACGCTCAGAAAGCGCAGCAATCGGGGTGTCCGTTCCCATGGATCCCAAGGGCTCACCACCGGTTAGCGCCATCGGCGTGAGGATGACGCGCAATTCCTCGTCGGTGTACCCGAACATTTGCTGACGGCGCGACACCGACTCGTGGGTGTACACGATGTGCTCACGATCAGGAAGGTCTTCGAGGTTCAAGTGCCCGGCGTGCAGCCAATCTTGATACGGCAACTCGTTAGCCAATGACGACTTAATCTCATCATCTTCAACGATGCGNNNCTCAACGTTGTCAACCAAGAACATTCGGCCGGCCTGCAAACGCCCCTTGCGAACAACGCGGGCTGGATCAATAGAAAGCACTCCGGCTTCCCTGGCCAAGACCACCAGCCCGTCGTCGGTGACCCAGAAGCGACCAGGCCGCAGCCCATTGCGGTCCAGCACTGCGCCAATGACCGAACCATCGGTGAACGCGACGTTGGCCGGTCCATCCCACGGCTCCATCATCGAAGCGTTGTACTGATAGAACGCTCGGCGACCAGCATCCATCGTGGCGTGGTTTTCCCAGGCTTCCGGAATCATCATCAACACCGCATGCGGGAGCGAACGTCCGCCCAAGTGCAGAAGTTCCAACACTTCGTCAAAGGATGCAGAGTCCGAGCCACCATCGGTACAGATGGGAAAGAGTCGGGACAAGTCGCCCGGAATGACGTCACTGTGGAGGTTTGCTTCGCGAGCGCGCATCCAGTTGCGGTTGCCGTTGACGGTATTGATTTCACCGTTGTGTGCGATCAGGCGGTACGGGTGAGCCAACGGCCACGAGGGGAAGGTGTTGGTCGAAAAGCGCGAGTGCACCAGACCCAATGCCGACTTCATGCGTGAATCGGACAGGTCGGGGAAGAATGGTTCGAGTTGAGAGGTGGTCAACATTCCCTTATAGACCACCGTGCGGGCCGACAAGCTCGCGAAGTAGACCCCTACTTCACGCTCAGCGCGCTTGCGCAAGCAAAAGGCCAAGCGATCAAGCTCAATGCCACTGCGACCACCTTGTGCATCAGCAACGAACAACTGCGAAAAGCGTGGTTGGGAAGCAGCGGCAGCGGCACCCACCAGTCCTTCGGTAACCGGAACCTCACGCCAGCCCAGAACCTGGAGGCCTTCTTGCTCAGCTACCCGAGCAATCGCGGCTTTTCCTGCTTCTTGCTGGGCATCATCGTTTTCGAAAAAGGCCATACCGACCGCGTAGCTGCCGGCAGCAGGCAAATCAAAGGTGACAACGGCCCGCAAAAACTCATCGGGAACCTGGATCAAGATGCCCGCGCCGTCGCCCGAATCGGGGTCTGATCCGCTGGCACCACGGTGGTCAAGGTTGACCAAAACAGTGATGGCTTGCTCGACGATGGCGCGCGTGGCTTCACCGCTGAGATTGGCTACTAGACCGACACCGCAAGCATCATGCTCGTCTGTGCCGGTATAGAGCCCCTGCGGGGAAGGAAAAGGCGAAACCATAATGGCCTCTCGTCGTGGTACTCCAAAGGGAGCCAAGGGACGACGCTGGCCCGAAGCAGGATCCCAATCTACCACGGCCTAGCCCGGGGGCTACCCGATCCCAGAACCCACCAAACTGCCCAAGAAATAGGTCAACAGGCCTGCGGCCACGCCGATACTGGCTTGTCTGAGCCCGCTGTACCACCAACTACGCGTGGTGACGCGGGAAACCGCCGCCCCACAGGCGAACAAAGCCACGACGACCAGTACCTGGGACAGCGCCAAAACACTTGAGGTCAGGCCCAGCAGGTATGGCAGTAGCGGAATGATCGCACCGACAGCAAACGAGCCAAACGATGAGAACGCCGCCACCCATGCCGAGGGCAAATCGCTGGGGTTGATGCCAATTTCATCGCGCGTGTGAATATCTAGTGCTACCTCAAAGTCAGCGCTAATGGCGGTGGCAAATTCGGTAGCCAAGGGCCGTGGCACCCCACGCGACACGTAGGACTCGATCAACTCAGCAAGCTCAGCCTCCGGGCGATGGAGCAATTCTAGGCGCTCTGACTCAATTTCGGCCAGCGCAGATTCGACTTGTGACTTCACCGAAACGTATTCACCGGCCGCCATCGAGAAGGCTCCGGCTGCCAACCCGGCCAACCCGGCCAAAACAATCGTTGAGCGTGGCGCTCCACCACCTGCGACACCGGCCATTAGTGCAGCATTAGAAACCAAACCATCCATCGCGCCGAAGACGGCCGGACGCAGCCATCCCCCAGACACGTTGCGGTGATCATGGTGGATTTCAACGTTGCGCGCAATGAGGTCGTCATTCATGTGCGAACTCGCCCTCAACTTTCACTCGCTCTAAGGATTCCTCGCGGCCAGGCTTTAATCGTCCCACAAGCACGACATAAAGCAAGGCGGCAATCCCGACGAACGCCGCGACCCATTCATTCCAGCGCAATCCCAGCAATTCCGGAGCCGCGTCGATGCGCAAACTCTCAATGGCTCCACGACCTAGGCAATAAATCGCGATGTACAGCGCAAATACTCGCCCGTGACCTAGTCGGAATCGCCGATCCGCCCACACCACTACTGCAGCTGCCGCTAAGCACCATAAGCATTCGTACAAAAACGTTGGATGAAAGGTCGCCAGCATCAATTTCTAGACCCCAGGGCAGCGTTGTGGGCCGCCCAAATAACTCTTGGTTAAACCAATTGCCCCAACGCCCGATCGCCTGGGCAACAGCTAAACCAGGAGCCACAGCATCGGCGACAGGAGGAAGGATCAACCCTTTACGACGAGCACCAATCCAGACCCCGACTGAACCAAAGAGCACTGCGCCCCAGATTCCTAAGCCGCCTTCCCACACTTTGATCGCACGCGAGGGGTCACCGCTCGGACCAAAGTACGTACCCCACGAGGTCAAAACGTGATAGACCCGACCACCCACGATGCCAAAGGGCACCGCCCAAATCGCTAGGTCTGCAATGACTCCGGCTTGACCACCGCGCGCCACGTAGCGTCGGTTGCCAATGATGATGGCCGCGAAAATCCCGACAATGATGGCCAGCGCATAACCTCGAATAGGAAAGAATCCGAGGTTCCACACTCCCTGCGAAGGGCTAGGAATCAAAGCCAGCAGGTGACCTGGTTGGCTCACGCTAAATCCTCACTACCCCAGGTGGGAATTACTTGGAGGCCTTGGCAACAGCTGCCGCAATGGACTCGTTCGTGATCGGGCGCTCCAGTTCCTTGCCGTTGATGTACAGCGTGGGAGTAGCCGTAACTGGGCGGTTCTCTGCTTCACGCTGAACTCCGTTTTGCACCCACTTTTGGTACTTCAATCCCGTCACACAGGTTTGGAAATCTTTGGAAGTAATCCCCGCATCTGCACCGAACTGCAAGAGTTCTTGATCGGTGTATCCCGTGCCCTCTTTCGGCTGGTTGGTGTACACGATGTCGTGGAAGATGAGGAATTTACCTTCATCAGCAGCACACGCTGACGCATTGGCTGAGCGCAGCGATGCGTCGTTATTCAAATTGCGATCCAAGAAGGCCAAGACGTGATAAACAGCCTTGACTTTTCCTTGACTCAACAATTTGTTGACGCCGGCCGACGTGGCATCTTCGAAGGTCTTGCAAGCCGGGCATTGGAAGTCTTCGTAAAAGTCCAGCACGGGAATCTTTGCTCCAGCTGCCTTGACATTGAATTCACTGTCGCCACCACCATTGATGGCACCAGCACCAATTTCGATGCCATAGGTGGATTCATTCGCACCCTTGGGCAGTGGACCAACGTCAGAGGCACTCTTGCTCTGCTGGCTCACGGAAAAAATGACCAGGCCAATGATGACGACAACGACAGCAACCGTGGCGCCGCCAAAGATCAACGACCGGCGACGATCGGCAGCTTTTTGAGCTGCACGTTCCGCAGCCAGTCGTGCCTGAGCTTCCGTGCGCGCTTCCTTATCGCCCTTACCCATTGCCGTTCTCCCTATTCCTCGTCGTCGTGCATGAGTTCGTACACCTTGTGCAGGTGTGGCCTAGCAATGGAATCTAGTGCCCACAGAGTGCGGGGCCACACCATAAGCCATATCGCCATGCCCAGTAAAACGAGATCTCGGAAAATCTCTCGGGCATATTCATACTGATTGATCGGGCTAGCGGATGCTCCTCCTGCGTTGAAACACCCACACTCGATGCTTAATCCTCGAGCCCACACCGAAATGATTCCCACGATAAAGACGACCATCAATAGTGCGGCCGCGCTGGCGGCAACCCGAGTGAACAAGCCCACGATCAAGAGCACACCGATCAGGATTTCCAATGGCGGAAGTGCATACCCCACGACTTCGGCTTGAATCGGTTGCGGAAAGAGTCGGTACGCCTTGACGGCCACTGCTGACTGACCAAGGTCAGTGATCTTTAATCCACCGGCGATCAAGAGGACGAGGCCAAGCGAGATCCGAAAGGCAGTTCCCACAGCGGCACCATGATCATGCACATGCGGTAACGCGCCCTTGAGTTCGTACGGCTGACTCACAACGACCCTCCTGTGCTGACTAGCCTCTCACGCAGAGTTGGACGATGCCATCCCTCCACGCGTTCCCTACCGAGGTTGGTGCGTTGCAGCGGCCAATTGTCCTGCCAATTCGCCGACCGCCTGGGTTCCCGCTGCTTCATTCTCGGCATCAATGAGCAACCGAATAAACGCTGATCCAACAATCACACCATCGGCGTACGCGGCCACTTCCCGCGCTTGATCAGGGGCGGACACCCCCAGGCCCACTGCGACGGGTGAGGTTGATCGGGTACGAATGCGGTCCACGAGTTCGTGAGCCTTGACGCCCACGGAAGCGCGGGCTCCAGTGACGCCCATGGTGGACGCAGCGTAAATGAAACCCGTGGTGACTTCAGCCACCTTGTCTATGCGCTCTACTGGCGATGACGGGGCGACAAGAAAGACGGTTTCAAGACCAGCAGCCTGCGCTGCCGCGGTCCATGCTGCGGATTCTTCGGGAGTCAGGTCAGGGGTGATTACTCCGGCGCCGCCAGCTGCAGCCAAGTCCTGAGCGAATCGTGCTACGCCATAACGCTCAACAGGATTCCAATAGGTCATCACCAACGTTGGGGCGCCCGTCTTGGCAACAGCCGCGACCGT
>JAPLBW010000161.1 GCA_026392555.1 Actinomycetota bacterium | reverse complement strand
CTCCCCAGTTCTTTGCCACTCTCCCCAGGTCTATCCACTGCTTATCCACAGGTTCGTCCACAGACAGATTTGGTCTGAACATCAGCGCCCCGCACACTGTCAGTTACCAGGCCGAGGATGGCGTGGAGAACCCGTGTGAACCTGACCAAGGAGAGGGCTAATCCATGAGTTTGGCCGAAGTACCGCCGTTGGCAGGCCCGAACTTGGAACGCACGCCACCGCAGGATGTTGCCGCTGAGCAGTCGGTCTTGGGTGGCATGTTGCTCAGCAAGGATGCGATTGCTGACGTGGTTGAAGTGGTGCGCAGCACCGACTTTTATAAGCCAGCTCACGAGACAATTTTTGAAACCATTCTTGACCTTTACGGCCGTGGTGAACCGGCTGACGCTGTCACTGTTGCTGGTCGCTTAACCACTAGTGGCGAACTCGCGCGCATCGGTGGCGCCCCGTATTTACACACGCTTGTTTCCGCTGTTCCCACCGCTGCTAATGCTGGTTACTACGCGCGCATTGTTCGCGAGCGTGCGATCTTGCGCCGACTCGTTGAAGCCGGCACCCGCATTGTGCAAATGGGTTATGCCGCTGATGGCACCGAGGTCGACGACGTGGTGGACCAAGCACAAGCCGCTGTGTACGAAGTAACCGAACGTCGTGCCAGTGAGGACTACCTCCCGCTGTCGGGAATCTTGCAGGGCACCGTCGACGAGATTGATGCGATTCAGGCCCACGGTGGCGGATTCAGTGGTGTGCCTACCGGCTTGGTGGATCTGGACAAGCTCACCCACGGTTGGCATCCAGGCCAGTTAATTGTGGTCGCGGCCCGCCCTGGTTTTGGTAAGTCAACGTTGGGCCTGGACTTCGCCCGCTCGGCCAGCATCAAGCACGACATGACCAGCGTGATTTTCTCGCTGGAAATGAGTCGCAACGAAATCGCTATGCGGTTGTTGTCTGCCGAAAGTGGTGTGCCACTGACCAACATGCGTGCGGGTACCTTGAGCGAGCCACAGTGGAAAGAGATCGCCAAGCACATGGGCCGGGTCAACAACGCTCCGTTGTTCATTGATGACTCGGCCAACATGTCCATGATGGAAATTCGCGCCAAGTGTCGCCGTTTGAAGCAGCGTCATGACCTCAAGCTCATCGTTGTTGACTACTTGCAGTTGATGTCCAGCGGTAAGCGCGTGGAAAGCCGACAGCAAGAAGTCTCGGAATTCTCTCGATCCATGAAGTTGCTGGCTAAGGAGCTCGAAGTTCCGGTTATCGCTATCAGTCAGTTGAACCGTGCCTCCGAAGCGCGTGCTGACAAGCGTCCGATGCTGTCGGACTTGCGTGAATCAGGTGCGATCGAACAGGACGCTGACGTCGTGATCTTGATTCACCGCGAAGATGCCTACGACAAGGAAGTACGTCCGGGTGAGGCCGACTTGATCGTGGCTAAGCAGCGAAATGGCCCCACCGATCACGTGTCTGTGTCCTTCTTGGGTCACTACAGCCGCTTTGCCGACATGGCACGCATTTAACTCAGGACCGGCGTACGCCAACAATCGTTAAGTCGTCCACTCGCCATTGAACCGCGCGCTCTCGTGCGGCGGCAGCAAGACGCTCAATGCCACCGCGTACTGAATCCGACGTGGCCATCAACGTGGCGATGTATTCAGGCGACCACGCATCCTTGAGCTCGATGCCAGCACTGTCTTGTGACTCAGTAAATCCATCCGAGACAAAAAGTACGGTGGATTGGCTAGGCAACTTGGTCTTGTTCATGGTCCAGGCGCCACCGAGTCCGCTGAGTAACGGACCGGTGGGAACAAGGTGTGCCGTACCGGTTCGGCGATCAACGATCATTGGCGCAGGGTGGCCAGCATTGGCCCACACCACTTCGCCGGCTCCGGAAATGGTGACCACGCATGCGGTGGCGAAGCGTTCAATCTCTCCACTCAAGGTGCTGACGGCCGCCTCAAGAGCGGAGCGTGGACTGCCGCCAGCATCTAGGGCTGCGGTCATCGCGTATTTGATTTTGAGGGCGGTTAATCCGGCCAGGGGTCCGTGTCCAGAGACGTCGACGAGCGTGATGGCCAAGCGACCATCGGCCAGAACCTGAGTAGTGAACCAGTCGCCGGCTAGGACTCCCTCAGCTGGCAACATCAACCCAGCAGTTTCCAGCCCAGGGATGGTGGCGGTGGTGGCGGTGACACGACCTTGGAGTTCTCGGCGCAATGCAGCAACCACCGGGCCTCGTTGGTCTAGCGCTTCGCGTGCGGCGATGGCTTCGTCAATTTCACGCATGAGGCGACGGCGCATGTCCTCGGCATCTTGGGCCGTTTGCGCGATCTCGGCAGGTCCGGTTGTGCCGATTTGATGAGTGGTGTCACCGTCCGCCACTTGGCGCAGGTCGGCGGCGACATCAATGAGAGGTTGGGTAACCCAGCGGCGTAGTCCCCAACGCAGGACAAGAACCAGTAGGAGAATCCCGATGAGAGAAACCGCTAGAGCGGACTTCAAGATCGTCAAGGATTGAGCAGTGTCATCGGTTGCCTGAGTGCGCCACAAGTACAAATCGGTTTGTAATGCGCTGAGGTTGGCTCGCAAGGTGTCGGTTTGCTTAGCCGCCGCAGTTGAAGCCGCCGCCTCACGCGCTTTTGTTCGCTGGCTTGAGGTCGTTGCAGAGATCGTTGGCGAAATGACTGTCGTGAACCAATCAAGATATGAGGCTTCCAGCTTTTCGCTGGCTTGATGTGTGCGTTCGTCGCCTTGCGCAGTTTCACGCAGTGAGCGCAGCCCGGAACGCACGAGGTTGTCGGCGACAGCGTTTTCATTGCGAGCAGCAACGGCTTGAGTTAGCGCGTAACGAGAGGCCGTGAGATCAACATCAAGGATGTTGAGGGCAATGTCACTTGCGGCACGTACCGAAGGCTGAACTTGGTTGGTGACAATGGAGCCCGAGGAAGAGACCACGGCAAGGCGTGAACCCACCAAAACCGCGAAAATCACTAGGGCAAGCAGAACGACAGCAAGAACAATCTGCAATCGCCGGCGAACGCCCATAAAGGCAAGGGTAGGTCTAGGCTCAGAGTTGTGGCGCCTGCACACTCCGAACCGGAACTTCGAGCATCGCTCGATGCTGTCCCGCGCTATCGAGCCGGAGCTGCTCCTCCACCCGGCCCCGCAGGAGTGGTTGCCTACAAAGTTGCTTCGAACGAAAACCCATATCCGCCGTTGCCTGGAGTCTTAGCAGCCATTAGCGATGCTGCAACGGGGATTAACCGGTATCCCGATTTTGGATCATCACGACTCGTTGCTGAACTTGCGCGGACGCTGGGCGTGAACCCGGATCAACTGGCTTTAGGCACGGGGTCGGTGTCGTTGTTGGAATATGCGGCGCAAATTACCTGTGCCGACAATGATGAGGTCGTCTTCGCTTGGCCCTCGTTTGAGGCCTATCCGATTGTGACCGCGGTTGCTGGTGCACAAGCCGTTCAAGTCCCGCTCACCCGTGATCATCACCATGATCTTGCCGCGATGCTTGCGGCCATCACGTCTCAAACGCGGTTGGTCATCGTGTGTAGTCCAAATAATCCGACTGGCACAGCGGTGGCGCGGTCCGCCTTGGTGGACTTTCTCAACAAGGTGCCATCACGGATTTTGGTTGTACTCGATGAGGCGTATACCGAATTTGTTTCCGAAAGTGCATCGTTTGATTCTCTGGAACTGATGTCGCAGTTCCCTAATNNNGTTCCCTAATCTGTGCATCTTGCGTACGTTTTCGAAGGCGTATGGCTTGGCCGCTATTCGACTGGGGTATGCCATTGCCTCCGAAAATGTGGCGAGCGCACTTCGAGCGGTGGCATTGCCGTTTGGCGTTTCATCAGTGGCCCAAGCTGCCGGATTAGCTGCGTTAGCCCCGCCGGCTCAACGAGAACTTCAAGCCCGCATTGCGCAACTGAACCTCGAGCGTGAGCGGGTAGTGACAGCGCTTGGTGCACTATGCGCTGCCAACCCGGAAGGAAACTTCGTATGGCTGCCGCTGGGTGAGCGCTCTGCTGAGTTTGCGAATCAATGCCAGGAGCAGGCTTTGTCAGTTCGCCTTTTTGTGGGCGTGGGCGTGCGAGTCACGATCGCTGAGCCGCAGGCCACTGATCGATTGATCGCTATCGCTCAGGAGTTTTAGAGATGACCACACCGGCTTATGAAGGGGCCGTACCCAGTCCCTGGGGCCCTACCCTTCACTCGTGAGTGTGACGTCGTTGCCCCAAGCCTGGGAACAGGTATGGCGGGCTGCACCAGAAGCGGTTGTGCTGATCGATAGATCGGGACACATGCATTCAGCACAACAGGTGCTGGATGAAAGCGCGCAGCGCGCAGCCTCGCTGGCTGCCAGCGGTGTGCGAACTGGGTCGACGGTGCTGATGTCGTGTTCACCCAATGTCGATTTGATCTTGACCTACATCGCACTAATGCGTTTAGGGGTGACGATCGTGCCGGCTAACACCGGATACACCGATCGCGAACTCGAATACATCGTTGATGACGCCAAGCCGGTGGCCGCCATTGTTGATGAGCCAGGCAAGCTTCACTGGCTTGAGCGCCACGGTGTCGACATGGTGATCGCCGCTATCGGAACAGTTCTTGC
>JAPLBW010000071.1 GCA_026392555.1 Actinomycetota bacterium | reverse complement strand
CTGATCCAACCCTCGAGACTTCGCCGAACCATCGCGCCTTCACCGAAGGCACACCGTAGGTGCGTGAACCAGGTGGAGCCGCAAGGCGATCAGCAACTTCTGACTGCACCATCACCAGCACCTTGGTGATTGATTCAAACGTGGCGAGCAAGTGGAGCAACACCGGCACAGAAACGTTGTACGGGAGGTTGGCCACCAGCGCGGTTGGTTCTCGATCTAATGAGTTCACCTGCAACGCATCGGCATTGATGATCTGTAGCCGGTCGACCAACGTCGGAGCTTGCTCGCTAATGGTCTTGGGCAAAGCGCCAGCAAGAACGTCATCAATTTCGACCGCAATAACGCGGTTTACTCGCGGAAGGAGCCCAAGCGTTAGCGAACCTAGCCCGGGACCTACCTCAAGGACGACATCATCAACGTCAACATTGGCCAACTGCACAATCCGGCGGACCGTATTGGCATCGACAACAAAGTTTTGGCCACGTTGCTTGGTCGGACGCAGATTCAATTCGCTAGCTAACTGCCGGATGCGCACGGCACCGAGCAGTTGCGCCGCCTCATCAGCACTCATGGTGAGTTACCACGGTCCAAAGACCCGCTCGGAGTTTGCCGAAATCGCAGCACATAGTTCGTCTTCGCTGCAGTCCAAGGTTTGAGCCATGACGCGAACAGTGTGCGGAATCAAATAGGACGCATTAGGGCGTCCGCGAAATGGTGCTGGCGTGAGAAAGGGTGCATCGGTTTCGACCAAGATGTTGGTCAAGGGCGTAACGGCCAGCGCTGCCCGCAAAGAGTCGGCGTTCTTAAAGGTCACAGTGCCAGCGAAGGACAACATAAAGCCGCGGTCAATGCACTCACGGGCAAAGTTGGCATCCCCGGAGAAGCAATGCATCACCACGGTGTGAGGAGCGCCCGCTTCATCCACGATCGCCAACACGTCATCGTGGGCATCGCGGTCGTGAATCACGAGCGGCTTATTGACCTGCTTGGCAATGGCGATGTGTTGCTTGAACGAATAGTGTTGAGCCGCTCTACCCGACTCGTCGGTGCGGAAGTAGTCCAAACCTGTTTCGCCAACGGCACGTACGCGCTCGTGCATCGCCAGCTCGGCGATCTCCGCTAACGCAGAATCAAGTTGATCCGCAGATTCAGCCGCCAGCCGGGGAGCCTCATTGGGGTGCAGGGCCACAGCCGCCAGTACTGAGGGGTGGGACGTTGCTGCTTCCACCGACCAACGAGCACTCGGCAGGTCGCAACCAATTTGCACCACCCGATCTCCACCGACCAGCGAGCGCTCGGCAGGTCGCAACCAATTTGCACCACACGATCGATGCCGACGGCCGCGGCGGAGCTCAGAGACTCGGTGACATCCAGCCACGTTTCACCGTCCCGAATATCAAGGTGGCAGTGACTATCGGCTACTGCCACTGCCAACGGTTCAGGTGCAGGTGGGTACGAGGTATCGCGGGTTCGACCTTCATTTCGGCGCTCACGAACCGGTTCGAGGCCCTCACTCATGAAGAAACTTCCTCAGGATCTTCCAAACGGGGGAACAGCGAGTCACCCTTCGTCAACACGCTGCCCGCAGGAAGCAGGCCCCATTGGCCGCAGTCTTGAATGCGTTGACTGGCCAGCGATCCAAGGGCCGCTTCGGCACCTAGTTGTGCCCACAGTGACGCACATGCCTTCGGCATCACCGGATTGAGCAGTACCGACAAAACGCGCAAACCTTCGGCCGCGGCGTACAACGTTGTTGCTACGGAATCGCGGGCAGCCTGGTCAGTGTCCATCGTCTTGGCGACTTTCCATGGCTCTTGAATGGTGAGGTAGCCATTGACCGCATCGACGAGTTCCCACGTGGCATTGATTGCGCCGGAAAAACTCAAGGAATCAACAGCAGAATCGGCAGCCTGGGCTGCGCGGGCCGCGACCTGAGCTAATTCATTCTCAGCATCGCCCGCCGAAACGGCTTCGGGTAGCACGCCCTCAAAGTATTTGTTCGTCATCGCGGTCACACGAGAGGCGAGATTTCCTAATCCGTTGGCGAGTTCGGCTGTGTAGCGCGCCGACATGTCTTCCCATGAGAAGGATCCATCTTGCCCAAACGAAATCGCGCGCATGAAGTAGTAGCGAAAGGCATCAGAACCAAAGTGATCGATGATCGCGCTAGGAGCGATACCTGTCAGCTTGCTCTTACTCATCTTTTCGCCACCAACGAGCAACCAACCATGCGCGAATACCTTGGCTGGCAAGGGCAAACCCGCGGCCAAGAGCATGGCTGGCCAAATCACCGCGTGGAATCGCAGGATGTCCTTGCCCACCAGGTGAACATCGGCGGGGAAGGTTGATGCAAATTTTGATTGACCGGGCTCGTCGGTGTCACCAAGACCCACAGCGGTTGCGTAGTTCAGCAACGCGTCAAACCACACATACACAACCTGCGATTCGTCCCAAGGG
>JAPLBW010000238.1 GCA_026392555.1 Actinomycetota bacterium | reverse complement strand
GCTGGGCTTCCTCCCAATGGCTCAGCAAGCGCGGCCTACTGCTTGGCTGATGGCGCGAATAGATGCGTCTTTGCTCTCACTAGGCAACAATGTGGTCTTCTGAACGGTCCGCATACGAAGTAGGAGTTATGAGCGAACAGTCCCCCGTCAAGATCACCGTGACTGAAAATGGCTGGTACCAGGCCGAACGCACAACACAAATCATTGCCTCTGATGGTTCGCTCATTCGCGAAGGCGACAAGTTCTTCTTGTGCCGCTGCGGCCACAGCAACGTCAAACCGTTTTGCGACAACACCCACAAAACGTGCGGCTTCGTCGACGACGGATTGGGCAAGAAGCCCAAGAAGGACTAGTCCTTAGTACGAAGGCTTGTCAGGTTCAATCTGGCTAACCCACGCCACCACGCCACCACCGACGTGAACAGCATCCGCAAAACCTGCGCCCTTGATCACGGCCAATACCTCAGCCGAGCGTCCACCCACCTTGCAGTGCAAGACGATGGGCTTATCCGTGGGTAATCCAGCCAACGCATTTCCGTTGAGGAACTCGCCCTTAGGAATCAACGTCGCACCGTCAATGTGAACGATGTCCCATTCGTTGGGCTCGCGAACATCAATGAGTTCAAAGTCAGTTTCGCCACCCGCACGGGCATCGAGCATGTCCTTGAGCTGCTTGACGCTAATGGTTGAGTCCTTGACCGCCTCAGTGGCTTCCTCGCTGACCGTGCCACAGAAGTAGTCGTAGTCAATGAGTTCGGTAATGGGCTCGCCATTGGGATCCTTGCGGATCTTGACCGTGCGGTAGCTCATTTCCAGGGCGTCATAAATCATCAAGCGGCCCAGCAGGGTTTCACCCATACCGGTGATGAGCTTGATGGCTTCGGTTCCCATGATCGAACCAATCGATGCACACAACACACCAAGCACGCCACCTTCAGCGCACGAAGGAACCATGCCGGGGGGCGGTGGCTCGGGATACAAGTCGCGATACTGCGGACCATGGTCTTCCCAAAACACCGAAGCCTGGCCCTCAAAGCGATAAATCGAACCCCACACGTACGGCTTGTGCAGCAACACGGCTGCGTCGTTGACCATGTAGCGAGTAGCAAAGTTGTCGGTGCCGTCCACGATCAGGTCGTATTGAGCGAAGATTTCCAACACATTGGAGTTGTCCAAGCGCTCGTTGTGGACCACAACGTTGACGTACGGGTTGATTTCATTGACCGTGTCGCGAGCCGATTCAGCCTGCGGGCGGCCGATGTCGCTTTGGCGGTGAATGATCTGGCGCTGCAAGTTGGATTCATCGACCTCGTCGAACTCGACTATGCCCAAGGTGCCCACACCAGCGGCGGCCAAATACATCAGAGCTGGGGAACCCAAGCCACCTGCACCCACACACAGCACGCGCGCGTTCTTCAGGCGCTTTTGTCCATCCATTCCCACTTCCGGAATGATGATGTGACGGCTGTAGCGACGAACCTCATCAACGGTGAGTTCGGCTGCTGGCTCGACCAACGGTGGCAACTGCACTGAGGACTCCACATCGTGATGGCTCGCAGAGCAACTGTTGACCTGCTCTAGAGATAGCAACTGTGCCGTACGCCTGCGTATTCCCTGCCCTGGGGTCTGGGTTAGGCCTCAGACTGCCGGCGCCAGCGAATCCCGGCCTCGATGAACTCGTCGATATCGCCATCAAGGACGGAACTGACATTGCCGGTCTCAAATTCGGTGCGCAAATCCTTGACCATTTGATACG
>JAPLBW010000209.1 GCA_026392555.1 Actinomycetota bacterium | reverse complement strand
TGCGCGCGCCCAATCGAACTTGAAAGATGCTGGCCGTTTTGATATGTCGATGTCGAAGTGTTGTGTCATGCCTAGTGAAGGTGCGTTGTTTCTGACTAAGCGCCCGTAGGTCTTATATAGGTCTTATAAACCCCATTAAGGGTCCGCAAAAAAGACACCCCGTAAATGTGCAAAAACAGCAGTTTCAGACCGCAATTTGCGTTACTCCAGAAAGCGCCGAAAGTGACTGAAATCCACAACCAGAGGGGGATTAACCATGAATGAGACCGACCTAGATGTAACCCGCGGAGGGCCAACAGGTTTTATCTCGATTCTCGAGTTTGGGCTACTTGAGCGCGACAGATTCGCCGAACAGCAGCAGCTCGTATCAGGGCTCAACGAAGAGATAGCAATCCTTGACGCTTGTCTAGACGACGCCGTCTTTCTTCATAAGCGTGCCATACGCGAATACCTCTCAATGGGTAAAGATTTAGGACACTCAAAGGGGTCACTTACCGAAGCACTCGGTTACACCCGCAGTCAAATGTATGACTACCTTCGGGAGCCTCCCATTGAAGAAGTGAATCTGGATGTGGAAGCGTGACATTGCGCGTCGATTGCTCGCTAACTCAACACAACCGGACGGCCCAGTACGAGTTACAACACTATTCTCAATCGTCTATTTCATTGAGGGAATCATCACTACAACTTTCTTGAACTGAGTCAGGATTTTCAAAACTGCATCACTTGTGCCGCGAAAGCCGTTATCACCACACCCCTGGGGTAAAGTCATTGTAAATACACGAAAGTTGAACCAATTGCGATCATGATCCCTACACAGCCACAACTTTTTGAGGTTTCTCACTCACCTAAATTTGGCGAATTGTTGTCCATTTTGGGCATCGCAGATACTGCGGGATGGCCAGATGAATTTGGGATCAATATCGGTGAATTTGTAAAGCCACATCTCCTCCATCGACAGTCCTGTATCTCCATTCACTTCAATTTCGCCACTTGTATTCCGGTGCTGGCGGACTTGATATCGCATTCCATGATCTTGGGTTCGACGTAGTTGAAATGGTAGAGATTGAAAAGAAATTTGTTGACACATTGATAAGGAATACTGGGCCAGGGCAGTATTTGGCTGATTCTCAACCAAATTGCATAGATGTTAGAGACTATGACCCTGAATTTGATTCCGATATCGATTTCATCATTGGTGGTCCGCCGTGTCAGACATTCTCTGCTGCAGGACGCCGAGCCGCAGGAGTAAAAGGTACGACGGATTCAAGGGGCACTTTATTCGAAGAATATGTGCGACTACTAAAGAAGTTTAAGCCTTCAGGCTTTCTATTCGAAAACGTATATGGAATCACAGGAGCAGACGATGGTCTCGCATGGACAGGGATAAAGGAAGCGTTCTCTGAAGCGGGATACAAAATTTCGTTCAGGGTACTTGATGCCGCAGATTATGGTGTTCCTCAACATCGCGAGCGTATGTTTATCGTTGGAACGAAGAAAGAAATTTTTAAATTTCCTCGACCTACTCACGGGCCAGATTCGCCAGACAAACGTAATTTTCATACTGCCAGAACAGCTGTCAATAATCTTGAGCTTACGGAGAAAGAGAAAGATGTTGGGCTAGGCGGCCGTTATGGCCACTTACTTCAAGAGATTCCGCCTGGACTTAACTACAGTTTTTTCACAGAAAAAATGGGGCACCCGAATCCGATCTTTGCTTGGAGATCAAAGTTTTCAGACTTCCTTTACAAGGCAAATCCGGATGTGCCGGTGAGAACTATAAAAGCCCAAGGGGGACAATACACAGGACCTTTTCATTGGGATAGTCGTCCGTTTTCGGTGACTGAAATGAAAAGGTTGCAGACATTCCC
>JAPLBW010000029.1 GCA_026392555.1 Actinomycetota bacterium | reverse complement strand
TCCGGTCAACGTGCGCTCAACCATCGGAATGGTTTTCCAAAAGCCCAACCCATTCCCAACGATGTCTATCTACGGAAACGTCATAGCTGGCATCAAGCTCAAGAAGCGCACTAAACGCTCGGAGATCGATGGCGTGGTGGAGGCCTCTCTTCGAGGTGCCAACCTGTGGGAAGAAGTCAAGGATCGCCTTGACCGACCGGGCAGCGTGCTTTCGGGTGGCCAGCAGCAGCGGTTGTGTATCGCGCGCGCCATCGCGATTCAGCCACAAGTGCTCTTGATGGACGAACCATGTTCCGCGCTGGACCCAATCTCCACTTTGGCCATTGAGGAGCTCATTCACGAACTCAAGCAGAGCTACACCATCGTGATCGTGACTCACAACATGCAGCAGGCCGCGCGAGTATCTGACGCCACCGCGTTCTTTAACATTGCAGGAACAGGCAAGCCGGGCAAGCTCATTGAAATGAACACCACTGCCAACATCTTTAGCTCACCCACTGAAAAAGCGACTGAGGATTACATCTCCGGTCGATTCGGATAAAACAAAGGATCATCACTATGGCTACCTCGACCTACACCGTTACCGGCATGACCTGCGATCACTGTGTTTCCGCGGTCACCCAGGAACTCAGCGACATCACCGGCGTCACCAAGGTGAGTATTGACCTCGCATCAGGTCAGGTCACCGTGGAAAGTGATGCTGCTGTGGATCAAGCCGCCGTGGCAGCAGCCGTGGATGAGGCGGGCTACGCCCTCGCCTGACCGTGTCGCCGGCTCCAAACGGTGAGCCGGTATTCTTTATCGGAACCAGATAGTGGTTCCAGCCGATTTTTCGGCTTACTCCACCGAGGGGATAGATCCCATGCCAGCCATCGTGCTGCTTGGCGCCCAATGGGGCGACGAGGGCAAGGGCAAGGCCACCGACTTACTTGGCAGTTCTGTCGACTACGTCGTGCGCTATCAAGGCGGTAACAACGCCGGCCACACCGTCGTCGTAGGCGACGAGAAATACGCCCTTCACTTGTTGCCCTCCGGCATCTTGACGCCCGAATGCATCCCCGTCATCGGCAACGGTGTCGTAGTGGACCCCGCGGTGCTGCTGCAAGAAATCTCTGACCTCAACGACCGCGGCGTGGACACGTCCAAGTTGCTGCTCTCGTCAAGTGCGCACCTGATTGCTCCGTACCACGTGATGTTGGACAAAACCTCGGAACGATCACTGGGCGATGCCAAAATCGGTCCTCGGAACGATCACTGGGCGATGCCAAAATCGGTACAACTGGCCGCGGCATCGGTCCAGCATATGCCGACAAGGTCGCCCGACTCGGTATTCGAGTTCAAGACTTGTTTGACGAAAAGATCTTGCGTCAAAAGGTTGAGGGCGCCTTGATCAGCAAGAACGAACAGCTGGTCAAGGTGTACAACGAAGAGGCCATCACCGTGGATGAATCCACGGAATACCTGCTCTCCTTCGCTGATGCCTTGCGGCCGTACGTGACCGACACCTCCCTGGTACTCAACAGGGCTTTGGACAACGGCGCAGTGGTGCTCCTTGAAGGTGGCCAGGGCACGCTCTTAGATGTTGACCACGGCACCTACCCGTTCGTTACCTCGTCTAACCCCACAGCCGGTGGCGCGTGCAGCGGTTCAGGCATCGGACCCACTCGCATTACACGAACCATCGGAATCGTTAAGGCTTACACCACGCGGGTGGGTTCTGGTCCGTTCCCGACTGAACTGCTTGACCACGATGGTGACCAACTTCGTGAAATTGGTGGCGAGCGTGGCACGACCACGGGACGCGATCGTCGCTGCGGTTGGTATGACGCAGTGGTCGCACGTTACGCAACACGCGTGAACGGACTGACCGACTTCTTCCTTACCAAGTTGGATGTCTTGAGCGCATGGGATGAGATTCCTGTGTGCGTGGCTTACCAAGTTGACGGACAGCGCGTCGAGGAACTCCCCGACTCTCAGTCGGACTTTCACCACGCCAAGCCGATTTACGAACTCTTGCCTGGTTGGAAGAGTGACATTTCTGGTGCACGTGAGTTCAGCGACCTGCCACCGAATGCTCAGTCCTACGTCAAGTACTTGCAGGACATTTCTGGTGCACCGATCTCAGCGATCGGTGTGGGGCAGGCCCGCGACGCGACAATCGCGTTGGCTGACTTCCTTTCCACCACGCCATCTGCCGGTGTTTAAGTCCTTGCCTGCCCGTTTCCTGAGTAATCTGCACACATGAAAGTTTTGGTTATCGGAAGTGGCGGGCGCGAACACGCGCTAGTGCGTTCGTTGGTCCTTGATCCCACCGTCACCGATGTGTGGTGTGCCCCGGGCAACGGCGGAACGGACGAACATGCGACCAACATTGATGTTGACGCAAGCAACCCAGCCGCCGTCGCCGCACTTGCCCAAGACCTGGGTATTGATTTGGTTGTTGTTGGGCCAGAAGCACCCCTGGTTGCCGGAGTTGCTGACGCCGTTCGCGCTGTTGGCATTGCTTGTTTTGGCCCCAGCGCAGCCGCCGCAGAACTTGAAGGCAGCAAAGCATTCGCCAAAGACGTCATGGCTGCAGCCGGAGTACCCACAGCCCGCGCTCATGTCTGTACTACGAACGACGAAGCTGAAGCCGCTCTGGATGACTTCGGTGCGCCGTACGTTGTTAAAGATGATGGATTGGCCGCTGGCAAAGGCGTTGTCGTCACCAGCGATCGTGAAGAAGCTCTAGCGCACGCAAACCAGTGCGACCGAGTGGTAATCGAGGAATACCTTGACGGCCCTGAAGTCTCGCTATTCATCATCACCGACGGTGTAGATGCGTTGCCCAATGATTTAGTGGATGAAGTCATCGCCACTGTTGTTCACCCCACCTTGCAGGAAATGACCAAGCGCGGAACACCGTTTAGCGGATTGCTTTATGTAGGACTCGCGCTCACCTCGCACGGAACTCGGGTTGTCGAATTCAATGCACGCTTTGGTGATCCCGAAACACAAGCTGTATTAGCTCGGCTGGAAACTCCGCTGGGTGAACTCTTGCTCGCCGCGGCCACCGGCACACTGAGCGAACAGCCGGCCCTAATTTGGAGCACTGGTGCAGCCGTCACGGTCGTGCTGGCAGCTCATGGTTACCCGGAATCTCCACGAAGCGGCGATCCCATCACCGGATTAGATAATGCCGAAGCCGTCGAAGGCGTAATGGTGCTGCATGCCGGTACCGCTCGAGCCACAGACGGCACGTTGACCAGCAGCGGAGGTCGGGTTCTGTCCGTTACCGCCATTGGCGAAACCTTGGAGCAAGCGCGGTCGCGCGCTTACGAGGCGATGACACACATTGACCTCGATGGCAGCCACTACCGCACAGACATCGCACTTAAAGCGGCGCATTCAGCGTGATCTGTTTGCAAGGTGGCGCCGAATTCGGAGCAGATTGCTTCGCGATGGACGCCGCCTTAGTTCAGGAAGCACATCTACGCGGTCGCACCGGTCCGATCGTCGTCTCCGCTCTTGCTGGAGCACCTGGTCGCGAATACGACACGGCCAACAACAACGGCATCCGACACTTTTCGGCCATCGTCGAATCGCTGACATCCGATCATGAACCTTTGTCAGTTTTCGCCGCACCAGATGCACGTGCGGACTCTGCAGGTGCACTAGTCGCGCTGGAATCAGCGAGCATCATCGTCTTGCCTGGTGGATCACCCTCTCGATTACTCAACGCTTTGCAGGACTTTGCCATTGATTCGCTGCTTCGACGATTTCTGTACAGTGGCGGAATCTTGATGGGTGCCAGCGCCGGTGCGATGGTGCTATGCGAGCGCACCTGGTTACCCGATCGCGGACGGATCGATGATGGTCTTGGTTTAGTTGCTCACGCTCTGGTCTTGCCGCACTGGAGTCCGGATGGGCTGGGTCGCCTGAGCGCATTTGGCGGCGCCGGGACGGGGATTAACGTCCTCGGTTTGCCCGAACAATCAGGCGTGATGGTGGAAAACACCGACTCAGGCACAACATTTACCGCTCATGGAGCACGGGAAAGCACCATTGTGGAAGCGAACGGGCCCACACACGCCGTGCGTGTTGGAGACTCCCGCACGCTACCTGCGAGAATAGGTCCGTGACCACAGTCCCGAATGTTCTCGCTGCTCGGTACGCATCAACGGCTATGGCCGACCTTTGGTCGCCCGCCCACAAGATCATTCTCGAGCGCCAGTTGTGGATGGCTGTGCTGCAGGCCCAACGCGATCTAGGTATCGACGTTCCCGCTGAAGCAATCGCTGACTATCAAAACGTGCTCACCACGGTCGACCTGGATTCCATCGCAGCTCGCGAACGTGTAACCCGTCATGACGTCAAAGCCCGCATCGAGGAATTCAATGCGCTGGCCGGACACGAACACATTCACAAGGGCATGACCTCACGCGACCTGACCGAAAATGTTGAGCAACTACAAATTCGCTCGGCCCTCGATCTCATTCGTGATCGCATCGTGGCCACCTTGGCTCGCCTAGGCAGTCGCGCCGGTGAATACAGCACCGTCGTGATGACCGGCCGCAGTCACAATGTGGCAGCGCAAGCCACCACGATGGGCAAGCGATTTGCCTCGGCCGCTGACGAGCTGCTCATTGCTCTTGAGCGCGTCGAAGAACTCCTTGCGCGCTATCCGCTGCGTGGCATTAAGGGTCCTGTTGGAACAGCACAAGACATGCTCGACCTGCTCGACGGCGACAACGCCAAACTTGCCGAACTTGAACAACGCATTGCCACCCACTTGGGCTTTAGCAAAGTCTTGACCAGCGTGGGTCAGGTCTATCCACGTTCACTGGACTTTGACGTGGTCAGTGCCTTAGTCCAGGCCAGTGCAGCGCCGAGCAGTTTGGCCACCACGATCCGACTCATGGCCGGCAACGAGCTGGTCACCGAAGGCTTCAAACCTGGTCAAGTCGGATCGAGCGCCATGCCACACAAGATGAACACGCGCTCGTGCGAACGCGTCAACGGTTTGTCCGTCGTGCTGCGGGGCTACTTGTCCATGACGACTGAACTAGCGGGCGATCAATGGAGCGAAGGCGACGTTTCATGTTCGGTGGTGCGACGCGTCGCATTGCCCGATGCGTTCTTCGCTCTCGATGGCCTCTTCGAAACTTTCCTCACCGTGCTTGATGAATTCGGTGTCTTCCCTGCGGTCATTGAGCGAGAGCTGCAGCGCTACTTACCGTTCCTCACCACCACCAAGATTTTGATGGCTTCGGTTCGAGCGGGCGTTGGCCGCGAGAGTGCACACGAAGCGATCAAGGAGCACGCGGTTGCCGTCGCGTTGGAAATGCGCGAAAAGGGAACGGACCGTAACGACTTGTTCGAACGCCTCGCCGCCGACGATCGGTTGCCACTGACTCTTGAAAACATCAAT
The DNA here is from genome assembly GCA_026392555.1 of Actinomycetota bacterium. Taxonomy (GTDB): domain Bacteria; phylum Actinomycetota; class Actinomycetes; order UBA12327; family UBA12327; genus AcAMD-2. The sequence continues at coordinate 1,062 of JAPLBW010000029.1, read as the reverse complement.
GAGTTGGTATCCGAGCCCTTGGAGTTCACCGGTGCCGCGCAAGCCCAAGTCGCGGAAGTGGTGAACCGCATCAACGCGATCGTTGCTTCCCACCCTGAGGCCGCGCGCTATAGCCCCGGCGACATCCTGTGACCACCACGTTGCTCCCGCCCGATCCCGCGCACGGATCCCTTCTTGCGCAAGGCTTTTCCTTCGTTCACCAGGGCAAGGTCCGCTCGCTCTATGGCACCCCCGAGGGACACCTTTTGGTCGTGGCCAGTGACCGCATTTCGGCCTACGACTGGGTGTTGTCGACGCCGATTCCCGACAAAGGTCGCATCCTCACGAGCTTGTCGCTGTGGTGGTTTGACCAACTTAAGGACATCGTTCCCCACCACGTGATTTCCACTGATGTTCCTGACGCGGTGGCCGGACGAGCGATGGTGTGTCAACGACTGGACATGTTCCCGGTCGAATGCGTCGCACGCGGCTACCTCACCGGTTCAGGGTTGATTGAGTACAACACCTCTTCCACTGTGTGTGGGGTTGCATTACCAAGTGGATTAGTCGATGGCAGTCGTCTCGACGAACCGATCTTCACGCCGGCGACCAAAGCGGATCTCGGCGACCATGATGAAAATGTTGATTTCGCGCACGTTGTCACGTTGATCGGTCAAAGCGATGCCGACGAACTTCGTCGTCTCACACTCGCGGTGTACCAGCGAGCTGAAGCCATCGCCGCCGAACGCGGAATCTTGTTGGCCGACACGAAGTTTGCGTTTGGTCGTGGCGCGGACGGCACCATCGTGCTCGGTGACGAAGTCTTGACCCCTGACTCTTCGCGCTTTTGGCCAGCAGCCGGCTGGAAGCCTGGTTCAGCCCAGCCGTCGTACGACAAGCAATTCGTGCGTGACTGGCTGACATCGGCAGCCTCTGGGTGGGATCGAACCAGCGAGACCGAGCCGCCCGCTTTGCCCCAAGACATCGTCGCCGCCACTAGGGCTAAGTACCTCGAAGCCTACGAATTACTGACGGGTCAGGAACTGTCATGAAATGGATGCTGACCGGAGGCGCCGGGTACAT
>JAPLBW010000053.1 GCA_026392555.1 Actinomycetota bacterium | reverse complement strand
CCCAGATGCGGTGATCAAAGATGGAATGCGCCGCGGTGGGGTCGAGTAGGTAGCGCTCGTGGCGGCCAGCCAACGCCATGCCCACGCCATTACCAATTCCTTGACCCAAGGGTCCAGTGGTGGTTTCGACTCCGGCGGTGTGCTGCCACTCGGGGTGGCCTGGCGTGAGCGAACCCCACTGTCGCAGCTGCTTGATGTCGTCCATTTCGAGGCCATAGCCGCACAGAAACAGTTGCAGGTAGAGCGTGAGACTGGAGTGTCCAAGGGACAAAATGAAGCGATCACGACCAATCCAGTGCGGATCGTCGGGGTCGTGCGCCAGGACCTGTTGAAAGAGGTGATGGGCGACAGGCGCCAGGGCCATCGCGGTGCCGGGGTGACCGTTGCCGGCCTTTTGCACCGCATCCATGGTCAAGATTCGCGTCGTGGCTATGGCTCGCGCATCTAGGTCAGCTGAGACCTCGGCGGACGATGAACTTGGGCTCCCGCTCACCGGCTGGGCTCCTTCCCTACGTGCTTGACTAGGCGCGACGCACACACCCTATCTAGGCGGCTAGACTGACGACTACACCAACCGAAGGGTGGCCGTGACTGCCGTAGATCCGCGCCAAGATGAGCCTGTAGAGGCTAGTTTTGGTGGCTCTGGATCCGCAGTGGGGCGCTCGCAGCGGTTGAAGGGTTACCTAGCCCTCACCAAGCCACGCATTATTGAACTTCTTTTAGTCACCACGGTTCCCACCATGTTTCTGGCGGCCGGTGGCCTACCCGATGTGTGGACGGTGATCGCCACTCTCATTGGCGTGTAATGCATCGCACAGCTGATCGACCGCTGGCGACGGGGTTGATTGGGCCCGCTCAAGCCACCATTTTTGGCACCGTTTTGTCAGTCGCTTCTGTGGTGTGGTTGTCCGCAACGGTCAATGTTTTATCGGCTGCCCTCGCCGCATTTGCGATTGCGTTCTATGTGTTGGGCTACACCATCTTGCTGAAGCGACGGACTCCACAAAATATCGTGTGGGGTGGCGCAGCCGGTTGTATGCCGGTGCTGATCGGGTGGAGTGCGGTGACTGGCTCGTTGTCCTGGGCGCCCATCGTGCTCTTTATGGTGATCTTTTTCTGGACACCACCGCACTATTGGCCGCTATCGCTGCGCTATCGCGACGACTATGTGGCGGCGAATGTTCCGATGCTGCCAGCCGTTGCTGATCAGAAGGTAGTGGCGCAATCGATCGTAATTTATTCCTATCTCATGGTGGCCACCACATTGATTCTTTGGCCCGTGGCCGACATGAGTTGGGTTTATGTAGGAACTGCCGCCGTCCTTGGCGGTCTCTTCCTGTATGAAGCGCATCGAATTTTGTCGGCAGCTCGTAAGGGCCTTGACGACACGATCGTCCGCCCGATGCGCCTGTTCCAAGGATCCATCACGTACTTAACGTTGATCTTCGTGGCAATTGCCATTGATCCTTTTGTGCACTAATTCTTCACCGGTGTAAATGAAAGATTGATGCGCACGCCACCCGTGGGGGATTCGGCCACCTCAAAGCGACCACCCGTGGATTCGGCCGTGCGTCGCATGATGTCCATGCCCAAACCGGTTGATCCTGATCCGCTCACGCCGCGCTGGCTCAATCGATTGGCGTGCGCTGACAGACCCTTACCCTCATCCTCAATGATGATGTGGACGTTCTCGTCAATCCATGGTTGAGCACTTACCGAGAATCCGACTCCCTCATCGGTATGGGCGAAGATGTTTCCCAGGGCTGCATCCACGCACGCGGCGAGGTCATCGGCGTCGACGCCTATTCGCATGGACTTGGGTGCGATGTCAGTGTGGACCTGACGGCCCTGGTCCTCGGCGAGGACCGACCAAAATTGAACGCGCTCAGCGAGAACCTTTCCAACATCGCATCGCGCAACCAACTTGTCTTGGGCTGGGCGGGCGGCTGTGCGAATGACGTCATCGAGGCTGCGTTCCATCAAGTCCAGGTCGCTTTCGATGCGATCTCTCTCATCCGATGCTCCAAGCGCTTCGGTATCAAGACGTAGCGCGGTCAGAGGGGTACGAAGTCGATGTGACAGGTCGGCTAGTGCTTCACGTTCGGCTACCAGGAGTTCGCCGATGCGGTGAGCCAGAGCGTTCATTGCGGTACCGACATTGCGGACCTCATCAGGACCTGCAGGATCAACCCGGGCATCGAGGTTGCCAGTGGCCAGTGATTCTGCAGTCTGTGCGAGTTCATTAAGCGGTCGCGTCATGGTGCGCGCTATGCGATCAGCCACTAACAACGACGCTATGAAGAGGGCTAATGCCAACGCTACGATAACCACGCTGGCTCGCAACAATCCTTCAGTCAATGCATCAGCAGTGATATCGACCGCGATGACACGAACTCCGCTATTGACGTAGACCGGAATCAGAACTGTTCGCCCACCATCAGCGCGGACTTTCGTTGAGGCCCCAGCACCGGCGACTGTGTCCTTGATGGATTGGTCAATCGCGCGTGGGTTCCCCAAAACTTGCTGTGTGGGCAAAACAACCGACACGGTGGTGCCTTCAGGTTTGGCAAGGCTCGTGATCGCTAGGTCGATTTGGTCGGTGCCTGAATTTGAGACAACTGGCACAAGGGATTGGGCGATCGTGGTGGCGCGCTCAACGGCTGATGATTGCGCTAAGTCGTTGATCAAAATAATCAGCGGCAAGGTAAAGGCCAATAGGACAATGCTGGTCGTGGCAGCAACAAGCGTGACGATCCGACGGCGCATGACTATCCCTTCGGGTCAACGAGCTTGATGCCGACATTGCGCACACTTCGTAGATAGCGAGGCTCCGCAGCGGTCTCACCCAGTTTGCGCCGAAGCCACGACAGATGTACATCAACCGTCTTGTCTGCACCACCGTACGGCTGATGCCATACCTCAATGGTGAGTTCACGTTTGGAGACAACCCGTCCTTGATTGACCGCCAGATAGTGCAGGAGGTCAAACTCCCGAGCGCTGAGGTCAAGGACCTCGCCAGCCAAGGTGACGATGCGTCCGGATTGATCGATAACAAGGGTGCCAATGGTGATGGGCTCTTCGGCATCGGCATCGGCGGTCGTTCGTCGAAGGACTGCTTTGATGCGAGCATCGAGGGATCTTCCCGAGAATGGTTTGGGGACAAAGTCGTTGGCCCCGGCCTCAAGGGCGCGCACCAGAGACTGCTCATCGCCTCGAGCCGTCACCACAATGACCGGAATTGCAGAAACAGCACGCAACATCTGCAGTAAGTCCACCCCATCAATGTCAGGCAGGCCGAGGTCCAAAATCACCAGGTCGCAGGCTGGATCCATGGCGCCTTGCAATCCCGCCATCCCGGTAGGGCTCGAGGTCACTGCATGGCCGCGCTCGGTCAGTGCGTGGATCAGTGCGCGTCGGATCTCGGCGTCATCTTCAATGACCAGAATCTGTGCCATAGCCACAACTTACTGCGCCAACGGGCATCCCTTGGTCTGGACGATCGCTCCTTAGGCTGCGCTTATGGCAATTCAAGGGTGCTTTTGACCTAGGACGCGATACACATAGGGCATGTCAAAGTGGGTGCTGGTGGTGGTGTGGGCTGGTACGGCGGCCCTGGCTACCGCTGTGGGCGTGGGGGCGTTGAGCTTTGTTGCTGGCGGCATAGACATCAAGGCACCCCTTGTCGCGGTGCAGGAGAACTCGCCCTCGGTCAGCCCTGCTGCCACGAGTGCACCAGGGGACACCGCGTCGAAGGATGACCCTGCGCAAGTGGGAGGTCAAACGTCTTCGGGCAACACCACTGGCGGTTCGACAAATACGAGGCCTCAGCAGTCATCGGGAAGTAATTCATCATCTGCTGATTCGAACAAGCCTCGCCCGTCCAAGACGAGTTCGCCGACGGTGCAATTGAAGTCAATAAGTGTTGCTGGCGGCTCAGCCACCTTGCAGTGCACTAATCGGATAGCTCGACTGATTGCGTATGCGCCCGCCGATGGCTTCGTCGTTGAATCCGTTGACCGAGGTCCTGGTGACGACGTACGCGTTCGTTTTCAGTCCGACGTAATGCGATGGGAGATTAAGGGTGAGTGCGAAGACTCAGGCCCCGTCTTTGAAACCGAATCAGACGAACTGGGTTAAGTAGCTGTTCGCTCGCGCAGGGCATAGGGGATGCGCAGCGTGGCCCACCAGACCGCGCAGGCGCCCGCGACATGGACAGCAACCAAGAGTTCGGGCACGCCAGTGAAGTACTGGGTGTAACCGATCAAGCCCTGCAGCAAAACAATGGCGATCAACACCCAGACTCGACGTTGCGCCACGGGCGAGGACTGGGTTAAGCGCAATCCAAGGGCAAGCGCGAAGGACAGCCCAACGAAGATCATGACAACATCAGCATGGAGCCACGAAACCACGCGAGGATCAACGGGGAATCGGTTCACGACGTCGGAATCGCCTGAGTGGGGGCCACTGCCGGTAACCACGGTTCCCAGAACGACGATCACGAAGCCAACGACGACTAAGGCCCGAGCCATGAGCGAGAGTTCCTTGCGAACGAGAGTGGTTCTCGGACCATCAAAGGATTCGTTACCGCGTTCATACAGTGCGACCGCCACGGCGATCAAAACCGCAGAGACGAGAAAGTGTGAAGCGACGCTGAGGGGATTGAGCCCCGTCAGGACTGTTATTCCGCCGATGACTGCTTGAGCCGCGACGCCTACAAACAAGAGGAAGGCGAAGCTGATGAGGACCTTGCGGCGAGGACGATTCCTCATGGCAGCAATAAGGGCACCGACGATGATCAATGCCAAGGCAAAGGTCAGCATGCGGTTGCCGAACTCAATGTACTTGTGAAAACCCTCGGCTTGGCGTTCGACGGGAACCAGCGAGCCATCGCTGCAGTCAGGCCACGTAGGACATCCCAGCCCTGATGCGGTCAGGCGCACGAGCGCTCCGGTGACCACGATGGCGCATTGAGCCACGATGTTAAGCGCGAAGATTCGCCTCGTCCACGTACCGACCGGGTTGGCGGTCACCGCAGTGTCTATGGCCATGGGTTCATCGTAGGTTGATTCAGCGACAAAGGTTGTGCTGGCATCAGGTGATTAATCCCACCGAAAAAATCGACTTGCCAAGGTAATACCCACTGCAGACCACACGGCCAAAACCAGCCAGGTACTCAAAGTCGGGAGAGCTCCGTCGCGCAGGATGGTTCGCAGCCCATCGGCCAAGGCAGCAGTGGGCAAAAATTCCACGATGCGAGCAACCCCGCTGGGCCATTGATCCGTCGAGATGATGGTGCCGCCACCGACCAACAGCAAGAGAAATATCAAGTTTGCGCCGGCCAAGGTGGCTTCGGCGCGCAGCGTGCCGGCCATCAATAAGGCCAATCCGGAGAAGGCGCTCATGCCCAGGAGCATCAGGACCGCTGCTGCCAGCAAGGATCCAGTCGGGCGCCACCCCAGAACGACGGCGACGGCGCTGATGAGGATGACCTGTAAGAACGCAATGGCCGAAATCGCTAACGTCTTTGCCAGTACTAGGCCAGCGCGACCCAGTGGTGTTGTGCCCAAGTGCGTGAGCACGCCGTAGCGCCGATCAAACCCAACAGCAATGGCTTGAGCGGTAAATGCGCTGGACAAAATCGCAAGTGCGAGAACGCTGGGAGCAACCGTTTGAATGCGCGCGTAGCTCGCCGCCTGGGACCCAAGGTCGATGATGGTAGTCGTGGACAGCCCCACCACCACTAGTAATGGGATGACGATGGTGAGCAGGGTTTGTTCTCCGTTGCGCAGCAGCAGAGTGGTTTCGTAG